>JABUSD010000042.1 GCA_021442845.1 Holdemanella sp. | reverse complement strand
AGTATATGCACATGATTTTTTATTAAAATAGCGTTGTTGAAAGCTATAAAAACCTCATTAAAAAGTATAAAAAAATCACTGGATTACAGTGATTTTAAAACTTCAAGAACAAAGGTATAGACTCTTTCTACTGAAGAAATGGAGATGCGTTCAGCATAGGTATGGATATCAAACATATCTGGTCCAATCGATACGGCATCCATATTTTCTATCTTTGAAGATAGGATTCCGCATTCCAATCCAGCATGAATACTCATGACTATAGGTTCTTTTCCATACATGGAAACATAGATTTCCTTCATCTTTTCTCTTAGAATGGAATCTTCCTTATATTCCCAGGCTGGATAATCCCCACGAACATTGACTGTATAATTACATAATGCTGCCATATGCTTAATAGCCTTTAATAAGGTTTCCTTATCCTTGATGGATTCTGAACGAAGGGATGTCGTCAATTTAATCGATTCATCTACATTGACAACCCCTAGATTGCTCGATGTTCCTGGTAATCCTTTAATATTCTTTGACATCTTCATGACACCATTGGATAGATTGGTCATAAACCAGATCAGTTCATCCTTATCAAATGCATTTAATACTTGTACATCTTTTAATCCTACTACTTCATATGTGATATTTATATCTGGATCACTAAGCTTATACAATTCCTTATAATAGGCATTACAGGCTTCTATGCATGATAGTTTCAATGGGTCTACTATAATAGCTGCTTCACAGACTCTTGTGATCGCATTGTCTTTGGATCCTCCTTTTAAAGAGATTAAATCAAAGTCTTTAATCATCTTTAGTACATCTGCCATAATCTTATTGGCATTGCCTAGATTCTTATTGATTTCTACTCCAGAGTGTCCACCTTTTAAGCCATCCACTTTTATCTTTACCAGATTTCCTGTCTTATTTACTTTTTTTATCTCTTTTGAAATATCAACACGGCATCCACCTGCACATCCTACGGTAAAATAGCCTTCTTCTTCACTATCGATATTGATTAGATAATTTCCTTTTAATGGGGTTGTATCTAAGGCTTTGGCACCATCCAATCCTACTTCTTCACTGACAGTAAAGATGCATTCCAGTCTTGGATGTTGTAAAGTATCATCATCTAAAATGGCTAATTCCATCGCAACAGCAATGCCATCATCACCACCTAGTGTCGTATCTTTGGCACTGACATAATCGCCATTGACTTCCAGGATTAAGCTATCCTTTTCAAAATCAAAGTCACTGCCTGGTGCTTTTTCACAGACCATATCCATATGTCCCTGTAAAATGATTGGCTTTTTATCCTCATAGCCTTGGGATGCTTCCTTGATAATAATGACATTATAGACTTCATCCTGATAAACTTCTAAATTTCTTTCTTTGGCAAATTGGACAACATAATCACTGATTCCCTTTTCATTATAGGAACCATGGGGAATGCTGCATAGCTTTTCAAAATATTTCCATACATTATATGGTTTTAAATTTTCTAACATACTCTTCTCCTACATAATAAATTTCATAATCATCATGGCTATACCTAATACCATTAGTATAATACCACAAGAACGGTTCATTTTTTCACCACTTACTCGATTTGCAAAGATTGCCCCAACTTGTGCAAAGATCCAGGTGAACAGGATTGTCAATATTGTGATTGTCAAATCGGGAATTCCTGCCACAACAATATGGGTTGTAGCACCAATAAAGGCCGTTACAGTCATAATATAAACACTGGTTCCAACTGCCATCTTTAAATCAAAGCCGATGACAGAAGTTAACACAATCAACATTAATGTGCCTCCTCCAGTTCCGACAAAGCCACAGAGTCCTCCAATTCCAATTCCACATACTAAAGATTCAATAATCTTTTTCTTCTCCTCTTTTCCTTCTGGAGCAAATGTATGTTCTTTAATCGGTTTAATAATAAATTTAACACCAAGACAGAATGTCACAAAAATCGATATGCTTCCTAAGGCAAAGTTTCCTACCTGATGAGCAAGTAGTGAACCGACAATTGTCATAATGGATATCGATATCAACATAATCGTTCCATATTTTAAATTGATATGCTTATGTTTTGCATAAATGATGGCACTTGTCAAAGAAGCCAGTACATCGGCTGCAAGGGCAACGGCTGTTGCCTGATAGGCATTCACATCTAAAAAGCTGAATAACATCGGTACGATCACTGCAGCTGCTGATAGACCACACAACCCCGTGGATAATCCGGCTCCTAGTCCTGCCAATAGACAGATGATAAAGGTGAATATGAAATGGGTATCCATATTCAATCGAATTAACAATAGACTTGTAAAAGCTAAGGATATGGGTACGGTAAAGGTATCATTTCCATTTGTACTGATACTTTCTACAAAGGAAGATACAAACGCAAGTACAATAGAAAATAAGAGTGTCTGTATCAATGGATAATGAATTATCAATAGTAGAAAAGAGATTACAAAGGAAACCATAAAATTGGCACTTGTTCCTTCCAGTGATTTTGGACTCTCCTTTAAATAGAACAATTTATGTTTTCCATATTTCTTTCCTACTAAAGCGGCTGCCCGATCTGAAAAGCCCCATACTACTATACTGATAAAGATGAATGGCTTATTATCCCATAAAAGAAACATCACAAAAGCTATTGTTAAGAATGTATAGAATAGGCTATTCAATCCTTCGCCATTCTGTCTTTCATTGATTAGATGTCCAAACAATCCGGGTTTGATTCTTTCCACAATATTCAAAAGGATATCAATTAATATGACTAATAACAATTCAGTAAATACAGCGCTTTGCCAATTTGGACTGCATAATACCAATGGAAATATCGAACAGAACTGTATCGTATGTAACAGTTTACGAAACCATTCCCCTGCTTCTATTTTCTTATGATCTAAATACAATCGTAATATGATGGCAAAAGAGGCCAGGATTCCATAATAGATGCATGTTTCATACATTGGATGTATATAATCCACTTGTTTGGATAGAATTAATAATCCTGCAAGAATACAGGAGATTATAAATAATAGTTTTCTCATAGTTTGATTATACAAAAAAAGAGAAAGTTTTTTATCACTTTCTCTATCTTCTACTTTCATTTAATCGTTGAATATGAATAGCTAGATAAGCCACTTCTTCATTGGGAATCATCTTTTCATATTCCTTAATCAATAAAGTTCGAATCTTTTCGGCACAGGCAATTGCCTTTGGATATTTGACTTCCATATTTGAATATAAGAAATCATCTTCTGAATCCAATGTCTGTCCTGTAAAGAAACGTTCTGCAAAATATTGCATATGGGTAATAAAACGGGAATAATGGATACTATCTTTATTGGCTTCAATTCGCATTGTATATGTAACAATCGATGTTACCATTCCTATCAGTTTTGCTGCTCGCATGGCATCAAATTGTACATTCTCTTCCCTTTGTGCATTCACAATATGAAAAGCAATATTTGCTGCTTCTTCATCGGGAAGACTGATATCTAATCTTTCTTTAATCAGCTCTAAAGCGTATTTACCAATGCCATATTCCTTTGCGTAGAACGATTTAATTTCCCAGAATACTCGATTTGTGATAATCATATTGTTCTTTATGCGTTCTATCGCAAATTGAATGTGGTCAGTAAGCGCAAGATATATATGCTTATTTAAAGAAGTATTGAATGTACTTTCTGCTTTTTTCACAACATCTCGTACAATTTCCAGATAGACTGGCGGAATTGTGTTTAACAGTTCCATCAGATTGTTCATTTCCGAGGGTGTCTGTGGAACAAAGATTTTACTTTCCTGTTCAACATCAACCCATTGTCCTGGTTTTCTTCCGTATCCAATACCCTTTGATAAGACGATATAATCTTCGCCATCCCCATCATTGGCAAGTATTACACTAGAGTTTAATACTTTCTTGATTGTTGGCATATTTTCTTCTCTTATCTATTCTAAATTTTCTCCATTTGTTCGAATTACTTCCTGATACCAATAGAAGCTGTCTTTTCTTAAACGCTTTAATGTACCATTTCCATAGTTATCCTGATCAACATAAATGAACCCATATCGTTTTGACATCTGATTTGTCGATGCACTGATTAAATCGATTGGTGCCCAGCTTGTATATCCCATCAATTCAACACCATCTTCGACTGCTTTTTTCATTTCAATGAAATGGCGTTTGAAATAATCAATTCTATATGGGTCATGAATCGAACCATCTGGCTGTACAATATCCTCATTGGAACCAACTCCATTTTCAACAATAAACAATGGTTTACGATAACGATCGTATAGTTCAACCAATGAAATTCTTAAACCGACAGGATCAATCTGCCATCCCCAGTCATTGCTTGGAAGATATGGATTCTTTACCCCTAGAATTGTATTGCCTGGTGTTCTTTCTGCATTTGGATCGACAGATTCTGTACAGCTTTGATAATAAGAGAACGATAGGAAATCCACTGTTCCTTCTTTGATGATTTCTAAATCACCATCTTCCATATCAATTTTAATGCCTTCATTTTCTAATTTTGTCATGCCAATTCTTGGATATTCTCCCCAGATCATGACATCAGAATAGAAATAATTCTCTAAGTTTTTATTCAAGGTTGCCAATACATCTTCTGGTTTACATGTATTTGGATAGGTTGTCAGTTTTGTCAGCATACATCCCATCTGTGCTCCTGGCACCATCTCATGCAGTAGCTTTGTTGCCTTTGCAGCTGCAACAAACTGGTGATGCAAAGCCTGGAAGCAGCATCCTTTTTCGCCTCTTTCATCGCATAGATCTGGAACAATACCAGCGGTTGTGAATGGATGACGAATTACACTGTCCACTTCATTGAATGTTAGCCAGTATTTAACATATTCTCCATAATTTTCAAAACATGTCTTGCAGAAACGAACAAACATATCAACCACTCTACGATCTGTCCATCCATTGTATTTTAATGTTAGATTGAGTGGCGGTTCATAATGCGATAATGTAACAAGCGGTTCAATATTCAATCGTTTCATCTCTTCAAATACATTGCGATAGAAATCGATTCCTTCCTGATTTGGTTGAAGTTCTTCCCCGGTTGGATAGATTCTTGTCCATGCGATGGACAATCTTAATACTTTAAATCCCATCTCTGCAAATAAAGCAAGATCTTCTTTATAGTGATGATAGAAATCAATTCCTCTTCGTTTTGGATAATAGGTATCATCGGCATCTGCCATTGCCTTTCTTATCGCATCACTTGAAATGGCATTATGCGCTTTATAATCTTTTACATCTGTCTTTGGCTTAAATGTAGCAACATCACTGACTGACCAGCCTTTTCCACCTTCATTCCAGGCACCTTCTACCTGGTTGGCAGCAATGGCTCCACCCCATAAAAATCCTTTAGGAAAACTCATATTTTTTCTCCTTATTCTATAGCCATTAGTATCTTGCCAACTTTTGTTTCTCCACTTCCTGATTTTGTAAATTTTAAATCATCTGCATTACAAACAACAATTGGTGTGACTAATTTATATCCGGCTTCTTCTATTTTTTCTTTTTCAAACGTTAATAAAACTTGTCCTTTTTTAACTTTATCTTCTTTTTTGACTTTCACATCAAAGTATTTTCCATCAAGCTGTACTGTATTCAACCCAACATGTATCAATATTTCTGCTCCATTATCACAGGTAAGAATAAGCGCATGATTTGTAGCAAATATAGAATCAACGACTCCATCACATGGGGCATAGACTTCATTGTTTGTAGGAATGATAGCCATTCCATCCCCTATCATTTTCGAAGCAAAGACTTGATCAGGGACTTCACTTATATCAATCAATTGCCCATCCATAGGCGAGACAATTTCATTCTCTAAGCTTTCTGCCTTTACTTCTTTTGAATCGTTAGGACATTCATCTTTATAAAGGATGAATGTTGCGATAAAGGATGCACAAAGTGCTATTCCAAATCCTGCAAATGCATACATGATATTCTTTGGATTGTTCGCATCCACAAACATAGCCATACCTGCAAGTCCAGGTCCCATGGCTACAAAGGCTTTAACTGCCATCAATCCTAAGAAAGATCCAGAGATGAAGCTTCCTATCATAACTCCATATAATACTCTCTTATGCTGTAGTGTTACCGAATAGATTGCTGGTTCTGTAATACCGAAGATTGCCGAAATTCCTCCAGAGATTGCAGCTGATTTCAATTCTGGATCTTTTGTCTTCACAGCTACAGCTAAGGATGCTCCACCTTCGGAAATGTTGTGTGCTAAGCTGGCTGCATTATATAGAATTTCATATCCTAATTCACCCAATGATGAAATTACATATGGAATGAATGCTTTATGAGCACCAATGGAAATCAATAGTGGTAGTACCATGGCTACAAGTCCAACGGCTAACCATCCAACTTTACTATAGATTGCCAGCATGACAGTTGTGATTGCCTTACCAATTGTCAATCCAACTGGTCCTAAGAATAATAATGTTAATGGAAATAGTATTGTAAAACATACCAATGGCACAAAAAATACACGAATTGGTTTTGGACATATCTTTGTCACATATTTTTCAATGAAGTACAATGTACTGACAACAAGTACGGCAGGAAAGACTTGATATGCATATGTTACATTCTGAATAGGAAATCCAAATAAGGTAGTTCCTTCTGCAATCAATTCTGAAGTCTTTGGAAGAAGCAAGGCACCCACTGTAGCAAGGGCTACCAGCTTATTACAATTTAATTTCGTTGCCATTGTCACAGCTACCATTGCTGGCAAGAAGTATAGAGGTGCATCCCCTACTAGCATCAATACACGATATAAAGTTCCTGCGCTATCCATCCATCCTAATAAGGCAAATAGGGAAAGGAAAGCTTTTAAGATACCACCACCGGCAATTGCTGGTACCAATGGCTGGAAGATTCCTACCATTAAATCCAAGGCTGTTGCAGCGATATTTCCTTTTTGTTTTGGCTCATCTGCAACGGCTCCACCAGAGAAATTACCTAATTTCTTTAATTCATCATATGCTTCAACAACATCGTTTCCGATGACAACCTGACACTGATTTCCACTTGAAATCACGCCCATAACACCTTTTGTTGATTTCAATTCATTCACTTGTACTTTTGATGAGTCTGCGATGCTAAAACGTAATCTTGTTGAACAGTGTTCTAGATGTGTAACGTTGGATTCTCCACCAACTAGTTCTAAAATAGTTTTTGCAAGTTCTGCATAATTTTTTGCCATATTATTTTCTCCTTCGTTCTCTTAATGGCTTGTTAATTCACACAGTGGCCAGAAGCATAAATTAACAAAAAAAGGATCGACTCAAAAAGATTACAAACCACACCTGAATAGATGTGTATTTATATCTTTTCTAATCGATCCTGCCTGCTTTACCAGTAACATGTCTACTAGAACAATTAAAATATAGCAAACTATCTATATATCTGTCAACTACTTCTTCATTTTTTTATAAACTGATGGAGAGACTCCATAGTGTTCTTTAAAGATACGGACAAAGTTGCTTCGGCTATAATAACCGACTTCATACATCGCATCTTCTACAGAATAACCGGATGTTAGATAACTAGCCGCTTTATTTAGCCGTATATTTGTAACATATTCATTGAATGTGCAGCCTTTATATTCTTTGATTAAACGATTATAATAATCTTCATTATAATGGAATTCATCACTTAACATTTTAATATTGACTTCATTATAATGTTTATCTATATAATCTTCTATTTCTAAAAATGTCAGATCTTTTGCCTTCTGTTTTTCTCTTGCGTTTAAATTGAAATGATAATCATGAATCAGATTATTCAATAAACGTTCATATAAACCTTTTAGAATATATTTATAACCCGGTTTCATCTGAATGATTTCACTGATTATATCTTCCATGATATCCGGTGCTTCACTATTTTCCTTCTTCTTTTCAAAATGGACAAACTGATGATGTTTTTTCT
>JABUSD010000308.1 GCA_021442845.1 Holdemanella sp. | reverse complement strand
CTTATTTTGTTACAAATAAAGATAATGGTCTTGTACAACTTGTTGATGGAATTATACCTGTTGAATTATTGCCCGAAGCTTCAAGAGGACAACACGCAACGGAAGAAATAGCAGGTATTGCTGAAATAGCAACAATACAAGAAGTTTTAGAAGGCACAGATAGAGAAAGATTTATTACTCCTTATGGATTAAAAAATATATATAATCAACCTTATGGTATTGCTTCATTAGACAGTGAAGGACATTTATCTTCAATTGTTTACGCGGATAATAGTATTTCAAGTTCTAAAATTTTAACTAATGATAAAACACCTGAAGGTGGAAAACTTTTAACTTTATATCCTTATTCTGAAACAGAACCTAATAGTAATAAAATAAATCCAGATTATATATATAATTTGGACGCAACTAAATTTAGTTCCGATGCTATTGTAGGAGCAGGAATTAAAGTAGTAACTACTGGTATGGATGGTAAAATAGATGCAAGTGATTTAGATGTGACACTCTACTTTGGTAGAGAAATTGGAATTAAAAAAGAAGATGCCTTAGCTATTAAACAGTTTCAAAAGGAAGGGAATCTATTTGGTATCTGTACAGGAAGACCATTAATAGGACTATTAAACACTTTACAGAATCAGATTCAATGTGATTTCTATATATTAAGTACAGGGGCTTTGATTGTGGATAAGGATTTAAAAGAAATCTTTAGTAAACCATTGGATTATGAGTTAGCTTATGATCTATGGATGCAGTATAAAGATTTATATAATATGGTCTTTCAGATAGATGGAAAAGTATATACATTAGGAGAACCCATTCCATTTCCAATCAAACAGATCTATGTAGATGATTTTACCTATTTTAAAGATAAATCCATTATGGGTATTGCCATACAATGTAAAAGTGATGAAGAAGCTCATAGTACAGTAAAAGATATTATGAATGAATATGATGTTTCCGCTGTAAGTAATTCCTTTTATGTGGATGTCATCCATAAAGGCTGCAACAAGGGAAGTGCCATCAAAGAATTAAAGAATATCTATAAGATTGATACAATGATGGCTATAGGGGATGAACATAATGATATTGATATGTTAAAGGAAGCGGATCTTTCCTTTAGCTTTACCTATTCACCTGATAAAGTCAAAGAAAGCTCTACCTATGTAGTCAACTCCATAGAAGAAGCAATAAAGAAAATAAATCTATAAGTATAAACGTATATGTTTGTACTTATAGATATAAAAAAGGCTATTTCTAGCCTTTTTGATTTATTTCGTTTCAAGTATTTCATCTTCGTTGAATTCTTCTAACATTTCAGATAGAACTTTCAACATATCTTTATATTCAGATTCATCCGCCATGGCCTTGTTGGTAGGATCGCTCGATAGCTTTTTAACTAAGGCAGTGGATTTTGTGATTGGCTGTAATGTACCAGCCCCAGCAACACATCCACCTGGACAAGCCATACCTTCTAATAGATATCCATTTAAGCGACCGGCTTTTGCCATCATCAGCATTGTCTTACAATTTTTTAATCCTTCTGCCGATTGTACTTTGACATCCATTTCTGGATGTTTCTTTTCGATTAGATCCTTAACCGCTTTGGCTACACCACCGGATACAGCGAAGTTTCTTCCGGCATTGCTTCCTTCACGTAATGGTGTCTCTTCAAAATTCTGGTTCATATCGATGCCTTTGGCTTCAAACATACCCATCACTTCTTCAAATGTTAAGACAAAGTCAATATCCGAACGGATGGATTTACGGCTTGCCTCTAATTTCTTAGCGGCACATGGTCCGATAAAGACAACTTTGGCATTTGGCTTTTTCTTTTTGATTAGACGACCTGTTAATACCATTGGTGTTAATGCCATGGAGATATAAGGTGCAAATTGAGGGAATTCCTTCTTTGCCATTACCGACCAGGCAGGACAACAGGATGTTGCCATGAATGGCTGTTTGTCTGGTACTTTATTCAGGAAGTCTTCCGCTTCTTCAATGGCGCATAAGTCCGCACCGATAGACACTTCGACAACATCGGCAAAACCTAATTGCTGAAGGGCAGCCCTCACTTTTGGTGGGGTAATGCTTGGACCAAACTGACCAACAAAGGCAGGAGCAATCGCAGCAATGACTTCATAGCCTTCCTTCATCGCATAGATTGTCTGGAAAATCTGTCCTTTTCCAACAATGGCACCAAATGGACAGCTGACTAGACATTGTCCACAGCTTACACATTTATCATAGTTGATGATAGCTTTTCCATCTTCATCGCTTTTAATGGCATCCATTCCACAGCTAGCTGAACATGGTCTTTCCAGCTTAACGATGGCATGATATGGACAGGCTTCCATACATTTACCACATTTGATGCATTTTTCATCATTGATTAAACTTCTTCCATTCACGATATGAATCGCATCTTTTGGACATACTTCTGTACATTGATGCGATAGACATCCCTGGCATGCATTTGTTACGAATACTTTCTTTTCAGGGCATGCATTACACGCGAACTTAATTATGTTGACAAGGGGTGGATCGTAATACTTTGTGGCTATGGCACTTTCTTCAATGCCATCTCCTAAAGCGGCAAAATCCGCTAAATCACGTACAGGCAACCCCATTCCTAAACGAAGACGCTCTCCGATGATAGCGCGTTCTAGGAAAATGCTTGTACGATACTTTGCCTTTGTTCCTGGTAGGATTTCATAAGGGATTTCTTCGATTCGTCTGGCTAAATCGATATTATCATCGTAAGCCATTTTAGCTATAGCTGCGAAAACTTTACGACGAATGTCTGTTACTGAGTTATAAACACCACGCATATATATATGAACCTCTCTTTTCAAATACTATTATATCGGATATTGGAAAGAATAGAAATTTTGTGATATAAATAACTTTATGAAAAGAATCATATGGGATTGGAATGGTACCCTTTTTAACGACGTAGATTTATGTTTTGGGTGTATCAACCGTTTATTAAAAAATCATGGATATAAACCATTAAAAGATATAGATGCCTATCGTAGTGTCTTTGGCTTTCCAATTATCGATTATTATAAAAAAGCCGGCTTTGATTTTGAAAAAGATCCATTTGATCTACTGGCAAAAGAATATATGGATGATTATCAATCAAAATCGTATGACTGTAAGCTACAGAACGATGCCATAGAAGCTATGGAATATGTCATCAATCATTCTATGCATCAGGATATCTTATCGGCAAGTTTATATGAAAACTTAATGAATCAGATTGTCTTATTTCCGATTCAATCCTATGTGGATTCCATATGGGGCATTCAGGATATCTATGCGAAAAGTAAAATGGATATTGCCAGACAGTTAAAAGAAACCTATAAAGAGGATACACTCTATTTTATTGGTGATTCCATTCATGATTATGAAGTATCCAAAGAAATGCAGGCAAACTGTATATTAGTTTGTACGGGTCATCAATCAAAAGAAAGATTGGAAAGGACAGGCTGTATCGTAAAGGATACATTGATGGAGGCAGTTATAAATATTTATGAAACAGATTGATATACAAAGTAATGATGCCAATCAAAGAGTGGATAAATTTTTAATGAAGACATTTCCTAATTTATCCAAATCCATGATGTATAAGGCCATTCGTAATAAAAAGATAAAAGTGAATCGCAAGCGATGTACCTATGATCAGATGCTTGTTGAAGGGGATTCCATTCTCTTGTTTCTTCCTGAAGAATTTCTAGAAATGAAAAGTGTATCCATTCAGGATAATCATGAACTGGATATCATTTATGAAGATGAGAATGTATTGATTGTCAATAAACCTTATGGTTTATTATCCCAAAGTGATACTAAAGATGAACAGGATTGTCTAGTATCAAGAATTCAGTCCTATCTCTATCATAGTCATCAATATGATCCAGCTAAGGAACATAGCTTTACACCAGCTATCTGTCATAGATTAGACCGCAATACCACAGGTCTTGTCATTGCTGCCAAGAATGCCAATGCCTTAAAGGTAATCAATGAAGCCATTTCCAATCGTAAGATTCATAAATATTATAAGGCAATGATTCAAGGTGTATTGCCACAAAAAGAAATGGAAATCACAGTCTATATCAAAAAGGAAGATACGAAAGCCCTAGTATCTTTATTTGAAGAAGAAGGCTATAAAAAAGCCACATTAAAGGTAAAAGAACTCTATAAAAAAGATAAGAATTCCTGTGTAGAAGTGGAATTGATGACAGGAAGATTTCATCAGATTCGGGCTACATTAGGGTTTCTAAATCATCCTTTATTAGGGGATGTTAAATATGGATATAAAGGAAATGTTAAACAAATTAATCTACAAGCCTATAAATTAATCTTTGATGATATCAATATACCTATTCAAAAAATAATTGAAATAGAATAGAAGATGTCATATTCGTTCTTTATGATACAATCATGAAGAACTTTTTTATTGGGTATATCCTCTGTTATATACTATCGATTCCATTTCTTGTGAATGATCATCTATTCTATACATTCCTATTAGGCTTCTTTTTATATTCTATGGCCTATAAAGATTATAGAAGCTATTATATACATCCACTGTGTATTCCAATATCGATTGTATTCCTAGTGGTTCAGCCCTATCATCCACCTTTTTCATTCTTATCTTTACTATTTGGTTTTGTTGGCATCTATTTCTATAGTAAACAATCGATGGGATCTATGGATCTTTATTTCCTATTCTATTTTGGCATCTATCTAGGCTATGAAAGAATGATAGTATCGATATTTATATCCATAGTTATAGGATGTATCTTTCTACTTATAAAAAAAGAAAAGCTAATTCCATTTATCACCTGTTTATCTATTGGTGTCTGGATTAGCTTATTAAGAGGCTATACTTTATTTGAAGCGTGGATCCATATCCAGTTTTAAATCAATCCATTGATTATCAAGAGGATGTTTAAACTTTAAATGAAAGTTCTGTAATAGAAGACCACGATTGTCTATGACAGTCCCATAAAGATTATCATTGATAATCGGATGATTGATTGAGGATAAATGTAAACGTATCTGATGTTTTCGTCCAGTATCAATCTTTACTTTCAATAGTGTATTTGTATTTCTTTCCAATACAGTAAAATGCGATATACTCACTTTTCCTTTAGGATGGATAATCATACAATTGGCTTTATGGCGATTTCTTGAAATAGGGGCATCAATTGTCTTTGTATTCCATGCGATTCTTCCTTGTACAACACAATAATATTCTTTGACTATTGAATGACTAAGAAACTGCTGATCGAATAAACCTTGAAAGAAAGGATATTTACAGAAAAGGATAATACCACTTGTTTCATAATCAATGCGATGAATCGGCTGGCTTGAAAAAGGCCAGCCTTTTTCATATAGATAGGCATCAACCCGATTCTGTAATGTATCCTTTTCATTTCCATCAGAATGCACTAGAAGAAAGGCAGGTTTATTCACGGCAATACAGATCGTATCTTCATAAATGATATCAATATCCTTATCACTATAGGCATAATAGTCGTCTTTTTTAAAGGTATGGCAACAGATGGAATCCTTTTCAAGTAAAGTATTAGATTGAATATTTTCTATTTTATTATTCTTAAAGGCATATTGATTCCATCTTTTTTTAGAAATAGAGAATAATTCCATCAATTGATATAGATATATATCTTTCTTTAATTGATATTGAAAGGAATAGGCATCAACATGAAGAATTTTAATTATATTGTTCATATGTATTATTTAATCCGTTTGGCAAGAAAAGTCAAATATCTTATAATGAGTACATGATTAAATTAGTTGTAACAGATATAGATGGAACCTTAATAAAAAAGAATCAGACATTATCGGATTATACGGTAGATACAATCAAAAGAGTATATGAGAAAGGAATATTATTTGGACTAGCATCAGGAAGAAGTGTAGAATCGATGATGGCTTTATCAAAAGATTGGAAGATTCATGCGTATCTATCCTTTGTAGCAGGTATGAATGGAGGAGCCATCTATGATGTAAAGAACAATCAAAGACAGGATTATTTTCTATTGGATGGCAAGTGTTGTATAGAAATCATGAATGTCTATAAAGATATGGATGTCTTATTCTGGATATTGGATGGGCATATCCGCTATACAAATAGAAGTGATGAAGCAACAAGAAAAGATGCAGCCATCTATAAGGAAGAAGAACGGGAAGTGGATATGTTTGCATTTGTAAAGGATAGACAGGTGAATAAATTGATTATCCATTGTCATCCAGAGGATATGGAAGAAATTAAAAGTCGTGCGAAAAGGATAAAGAATGATGCTTATGTTGGCTTTTCTACCGCTTCCAACCTATTTGAATTTGTGGATCCTCGAATTAATAAAGGAACAGGACTTGAAAAAATCTGTGAACACTTTACAATTGATTTGGATGAAGTCATTGCCTTTGGGGATGAATTAAATGATGTAGAAATGTTGAAAAAGGCCGGCATCGGTGTCTGTATGCAGAATGGACTGGATGAAGTAAAAGCTATTTCGGATTATGTCAGTCCCTATACAAATGAAGAAGATGCACTAGCAAAATATATCAATGCCTATATTTTAAAGGAGGAATAAATATGGCAAAATGGGATGAAATCTATTGCGGTTTATGTGAAGAAATATTGACAAAGGGAATCCAGGTACATAATCGTACTGGAATTGATACAATCAAGATACCAAGCTATCACTTCCAGCTGAATGTGAATGAAGAATTTCCGATTCTAACCACAAAACAGCTGTTTATCCGACAGGCTGTATTAGAGATGTTGTGGATCTTTCAGGCCCAGTCCAATGATGTCAGATGGCTACAGGAAAGAAATGTACCTATCTGGGATAAATGGGAAATCAATGAAGAAGGCGAATGGATTGATGAAAAGACGGGGAAGGTCTTAAAACACTTTGATAAGGAATATGCACATACCATTGGTACTGCCTATGGATATATTGTAAGGAAATATAAATTAATTGATAAATTGATTGATAGTTTAACCAATGATATCAATGATCGAAGACGGGTTCTTTCTTTATGGCAGGACGCTCATCTAGATACAGCGGTATTACCAAGCTGTGTATGGTCCAGTGAATGGGATGTAACGGATGGATATCTAAATATCTGGGTACACCAGCGAAGCTGTGATGTACCACTAGGACTTCCATTCAATGTAACTCAATATGCGGTATTGTTAAAGATGATTGCCCAGGTTACCGGGTTAAAGGCAGGTACGATTGACTGGTCTATTAAAGATGCACATATCTATGTCAACCAGGTCGATGGCATCAAAGAACAGCTACAGCGATTCAAAGACAATGGCTCTTTACCAGCCCCAGAATTATGGTTAAATCCAGATATAAAGAACTTCTATGATTTTGATTCTTCCAAAGAATGTAAAGATGTTAAGCTGATTGATTATAAACATATGGGTAAGATTCTATTCCCACTTGCCCAATAGGAGACTCTATGAATCTAACAATTATTGCAGCTATTGGAAAGAATTATGAATTGGGAAAGGATAACCAGCTGATATGGCATTTTCCAGCGGATCTGAAATTCTTTAAAAATAGTACAAAAGGACATACAATTGTGATGGGAAGAAAGACATTTGATTCCTTACCCGGTATGCTTCCCAATCGCAAGCATATTGTGATTTCAAAAAGCCATCCAAGTCTTCCTAAGGAAGTGGAAATCTATTCATCCATTGAAGCTTTTATGGATGCCTATAAAGATGTAGAAGAAGAAATCTATTGTATTGGAGGAGCAATGATCTATCAACAGATGCTTCCTTTTGCCAATCGATTATTATTAACGGAAATTGACAAGGCATATGATGCCGATGTCTTCTTTCCAGCATTTGATAAAGATTTGTATACAAGAAAAGTATTATCCAATATGGAAGAGATGGATACATTCTATCAGCATGTTGAATATCGAAAAGTAGTATGATAC
>JABUSD010000081.1 GCA_021442845.1 Holdemanella sp. | reverse complement strand
ATTCTGCTATGGGGTTATACAAAGGCTTTACAGCACGGCTTGAAAGTCAAGAATTGTTCCATTTGTAAATTTTGCCGCTGGAACGACTCTCACAATGCAGATATATGTATTTTATACAAAACTGCTGGGTTCCCTCCAAAATGTGTTGACAACGACGCCACTACTTGTCCCCGTTTTCAACAGGAACAAATACACAAGCCACCTTGTTCGTTTTTTCTAAAAGCTGATTTCCAAAGATTCTTTGCATATTCATATCCATATCCTCTTCAAGAATGAAGTGATAATCCTCTATCTGCAATGCATTTAACTTATATTGCAGAATTTCCTTTTTTAATGCGGTAATCTTCTGTTTTAAAAGAATGGTTTCATCCATCAGCTTATATACTGGCTCTACGATTTCATTGGGAGGTACCTTTAAAAATACAGATAAATCTTTCGCATTATTCGCTTTAATCTGGTAGTCCTCAAAGGCTTTCTTTCCCGCAATAAATGTAATTCGAACCCCTTTTTTATGTTTATCCATACGGATAATTTTAAATATGCCAATCTCTCCTGTCGCTTTTACATGTGGAGCACAACAAGCACATATATCAATATCTTCTATGTTTACAATACGCAAGTCCCCTGTAATTTCCTTTTTACTGCGATATTCTAAAGAATCGTCTTCCAATATATATGTTCGTATTTGCTTATTGGCATAGATACATGCATTCACTTCATTTTCAATACTATCTAAATCCGATTTTGAAAAGCTTCTTTCAAAATCCACTGTCGCATCCTGAGAACCTAGATGAAATCCAACATTTCCCATTCCAAATAATTTGATCATGACACTGGACATGACATGTTCTGCACTATGATGCTGCATCTTGCGATATCTTTCCTCAAAATCAATAATACCCTTTACTTTTCCATGAAGGCTTTCTTTGACATAGTGATGTATGATATCATCCTGAATCTGTACATCCAGAACATCCATTCCATTCAGCGTACCCGTATCACAAGTCTGTCCTCCCTGCTCAGGAAAGAATAAGGTTCTATCTAAAATCACATCATACATTCCATCTTTTTCTTCACATGATACTACAACAGCTTCAAATTCAGCATCATATGGATATAAATCATATAATCTTACTGTTTTCATAATTACCTCTTTTATAAGCCATTATACAAAAGAAAAGGATGTGTTTACATCCTTAATCTTCCATATCTTTAATATATTTATTTGTCTTTTCTATTAATGCATCCAATGCCATCTTTTTTCCTTCAAGATATTGAATCCGCATCTCAAGCACATCTTTTATTTCATTTTCTGTTCCATTGATGAATTGTGATATCTCTTTTAAAGAAAATCCTAACTTTTGTAGAAACTGAATAAACACAATGCGATTTACCATATCTTCATCATATAAAAGATGCCCATATTTGTTTTTTGATGTATAATGCACTAGTTTATACTTTTCATATCCTTGAATAGCTCTCCTCGAAATACCATATTCTTCACAAATCTTGCGTATCGTTTTCATGTTCGTCCTCCTTACCGTAAAATTGCACGCAACGTGCAGTCAATGAATTTGTGAAAGTTATCTTTCATTCCGGGAGTTGTAAAAATTACGCAAAAAAAAAGAACGAACAACTAAGTTATCCGTTCATATATGCCGTATATAGTATTTCTTCCATATCCCTTTCAATACAGAATATGACTTTGATAGGACTTTTTGTGCTTTCCTTATATTCTTTTACCGTACGACAGGCAATAGCACATGCGATATCATTGGGGATTTCTGATTCGGAAGTCATATAGAAGGCAATGCTTTTTAAAGATTTTCTATCCGCTAACTTTAATGCGTTTTTATAACACATCGTTAATTCGTCTTTATGTTTCTGTTTAACTTCCTTTTTTACTTCAGGACCCTTAGTACGCATACAATACCTGCTTTTAAGATTATATCCTGAACATATTTTGACTTGCCCTGTATTTATTTTATTCTTTTCAAATTGATAACGCAGCTGTATGCCAGCCTTTGATATAATATCTGGATTATATCCACAAACAATACTATCACATTTTAATAAGGCGATATCGCCTTTAAAAATAAACAGATCACATCCATTGCCTTTCAACATGGATAGATCAATTTCCTTCTTTCCTTTCTGTTCTTTCTTAAGATACATATTCTGTATCCATAAGAAATACCAGGATACACGTGTATTTTGACACGTAAATAATAATGACTTTAACAATTCCTTCTGATTGTATTCCCATCTAGGAATATCTAAATATAGAGAGTTTTTCTTTAATAATTCTTGAATCAGGAATATTCTTCTTTTTTCTTGATTCAAATATATTGCCTTTCTTATCCATGAATCTTATGGATAGATGCCATTGGACATACTTCCATACATTTTCCACAATGTAAACAGTTCTCCTGAGAAATGATTGCAGGCATGGAATACACATCGATGCATTCCTGAGGACAGCTTGATAAACACGCTCCACAGGAAATGCATGTATCATCAATATAGAATAGCGTTGGTCTGATTTCCACATTTCCGATTGAAAAAGATTGTCTTTCAATTGGTTTCTTTGATAAGTCAAACCATTCGCCTTGCCCTTCATAAAGTTTAAAGACAACTAAGGAATCCCTTGATCCTTCATCTGGATAGATCTCAGCCATATATGGATTCTTTTTAAACAGCTTTGGAATCAAATCATTTCCAAGGCATTCTACCTTGCCACGAATAGAGATTGTTTTGCTGGATAAAGTGTCTGTCCCTTCCAATCCAGTTAATGCGATATATCCTCTATTCATTAAGCGATTGTAGAAGTTTTTTCCTTTTGCCGTTAAAAAATACAGCCCTGAATCATCATAATCCATCATATCGATAGCGGATGTCACCGGTAATCCATTTTCATCCACTGTTGCTACAATGACAGTATGTATGTTCTCAACAATGTATTGTAAATAGTTCATAATAAATCCTCCCTTTCTATTCTATCAAAAATGAAAGATGATGGCATTTATTAATGATTTACATGAATATATCCAATGAATCCATTTGCGCAGGAAACAGAATACAGAATCGTGTTATATCCATTCCATCCGCCATGGACAGCCATTCCATCCCCTACATAGATGGCAACATGTCCATAATAGATACAGATATCACCAGGAACGGGATTCTCTGTCCATTCCCCTAGAGCCGCATATTCTTCCGGCGCTCCATGGAAATGAATTCCCACCGCCGCTAACGAATTTGTTACAAGCATTGTGCAATCCTGAAATGCACCAATCTGTGCCATTGCGGCATCTGCAATTGATTGATGGAATGCTGTATCTGCTTCCTGTTTTTCTATTTCTGTTTGTTTTTCTTCTTGCTTCTTTTCTTCCACTACTTTATAGGTTGTTTTCATAATTGGTGTTTTAATTACGCCAGCATTTTCTAATGCCTTATTTAGGCTTGATGAATATACACTTAATTCATACACCTCTTTATTTGTATCTACTTTAATTTCATAATCGCCTGAAATAAAGGTATATATCCCTTTTTCATTCGATTCAAACTTCAAATTCTTAAATTCCTTATGAAACGAAGAATTAATAATGTCAATCCACTCTCTATCAGTCATTTCTTTCTGCGCTGCAAACGCATTCGCATTCGCCATTGATGTGCACATACCTATGCTTAAAAACATAGGAACTAGTGACTTTTTCATATGTGAAACCTCCTTAAACCACGTTTTCATTAACCCCCTTAGAAAACATGACCGTTAAACCATATCAAAAATAACATCAGTTTGTCAAATTTTTCCACAATTTCACATAGTGTATCCGCTTTCATTAAAAAAAAGAGCAAATTATGCTCTTATTATGTGTTTTATTTCGTTTTCTCGTGTAAGAATAATATCTGTAATTTCACTAGTGAATATGCTTATTTCAACAATTCCCGTTATCTGAATCAGTGTATTATACAAAGTTTCAGGATTGGTATACTCCTGAACCTGTACATCAATCAATAGATTTCCATTGTCTGAAATAAGGATGCCATCCTTATTGGAAGTCTCTCTATTTGTATAGATATAACCCAATGCATCGAGTTTGTTACATACATAGCTGTATGCATCCTTTAACACCTCCAAGACAACAGGATGTGTATAACGAAGTGTTTTTCCATACTTTGAATCATCTACCATGAGAATATAATGATCGGCCATAGAGGCAATAATCTTTTCATGGGTATGGATACCTCCACCGCTTTTAAGAGCATAGAAATTTTCATCTATCTCATCACAGCTATCAAACGCTAAATCAATATGTCCAACGGCATATGTTGGAAGCATCGTTAGTCCCATCTTTTTACATGTCAAAGCTGTTGTCATAGAAGGCGTAACAACCTTGACATCTAAATTCTTTTCTTTGATATATTGAGCTAGATACTGGATAGTTCTTCCTCCACCTAATCCAATAACCATTCCATCTTTAATAAATCGCAGAGCATATTCTGCACCTTTCTTTTTCAGATTCATTATTTTAACCATCCAAAATCTTTTAATGCATCTTCTACATTGTCTTCAAAAGTACCAAATGTAATTCCAAAGGATGCCAATTTCTTATTATCTAAGCGATAATCTCTAAAACGATCGGCATATCGTTCATTGTTTGGAAGAATAATTTTTTCAATTATTTCATCGCTTGCTCCTAATTTCTTAGCTACATATTTAGCCGCTTCATAGGTTGTCATATCATTTGTGCATGAAACATGATATGTATCTGTAGGAAGTTCAATAATCTTATCAAACTGTTTTGCCAGATACTTTGCATATGTCATACCACGTTTTTCATTTACCGTAAATAATGTAGGTACACCGGTAATCAAAGCATTCATGACATTCTTTAGAATAGAAGGGGATGCCTTTATCCCTTCAAAGGATAATCCCATCATCCATGAATAGCGAAGAATAATATAATCGGTTAATTGTTCATGAATCAATTTTTCGCATTCAATCTTATTCTGTCCATAAACAGTTACCGCTTTTACTGGTTCTTCTTCCTTGAAAGGACCTCTTTCAATCTTTCCATTAAAGCTCTGCTCGGTACCACAGAAGATTAAACGCGCATTATTCTTTTTGCAGGCATCAATAACTTTCTGTGTAGATTCAACATTAATCTTATGCGCCATTTCCGGATTCTCTTCACAAAGTGCTGTTGTCGCATTTGCGGCTGTATGGAAACAGATATCAAATGTCTGTGTATTCAAAAAGGCTTCTACAGCTTCAGGGTCTGAAAAATCCGCATCCTTTCTTGTCATCTTAATCCAATTAAATTGAGGATTTTCCTTCATAATATAACTTGCCAGATACCCATTGGCCCCTGTAATTAAAATCGTCTTCATTATGCATTCTCCTTTTCAAATTCAGCTAAAATTGCCAAAGATGAACTTGTACCAATTCTAGATACGCCTAAATCAATCATCTTTTTTGCCGTTTCAAGATCACGTACGCCACCGGCTGCCTTTACCTTTACTTCACCTTCAACCGTTTCAATCATCAAGGCAACATCTTCAAGTGTAGCACCGCCTGTTCCAAATCCGGTGGATGTCTTAATATAGTCTGGTTTTACTTTCTTGGCGATTTCAGCTAATTTCTTTATTTCATCTTTATCTAAATAACAGTTTTCAAAGATAACTTTAGATACCTTATGATTGGCTCTGCAGATTTCTACAATCTGTTTCATCTCATCTTCAATGGCATCCCAATCCTTCATCTTTGCCTTTGATACATTAATCACATAATCAATTTCATCGGCTCCCTGTTCAATCGCATATTTTGTTTCATATACCTTTACAGGTGTTCCGCATTGTCCTAGTGGAAATCCGATTGCTGCTCCTACATGAATATCCGTTCCCTTTAACTGCTCCTTGCAGAATGCTGTCCATTCTGTATTGATAGCTACCATAGCCGCTCCTATTTCTTTGGCTTCCTTACATAGCTTTTCTAAGTCTTTGTCCGTTGCATATGCTTTTAAAAACGTATGATCAAAAAACTTCGCAAGACTCTGTTTTGTCAGTTCTGATGATTTCATTGTTGTATCCTCCTGCTTACAGTTCAATCATATATTTATGTAAATATTATGTCAATATAATTTGACTATTATGTATTATTATGTAAAACTATATGTAAAGGTAAATTCTATGACAGCCATTTATTTAGACATCCAGAAGGATTTATTAAAAAAGATAGAATCAAACTATTATAGAGTCGGACAGATTATTCCAAGTGAAGTGGATCTAGCGAAAGAATATCATGTTTCAAGACCAACAATGCGTCAGGCTATTGCTCTTCTTGTTGAACAGGGGTATTTAGAACGGAGAAAGAAAAGAGGTACTGTCGTTACACAGAAAAAAATTGAGCAGAATTTTACACAGCAGATTGGAAGTTATGACTCGCAATTACATAAAAAAGGCTTTGTAAGCCATACAAAAGTATTAACGTTTAAAAAAGAAGTCGCATCCAAAGAAGTAAAAGAGATTCTAAAATGTGATACTGTCTTCAAATTAGTTCGTTTACGCTATGCAAATAATAAGCCAAATGTATTTGTCACAACGTATATGCCCTATTCTATCTTTAAAGATTATGCAGAGTATGACTTTACCAGCAACTCCTATTATGATTTATGCATGAAGGTTAGACATCCCATTGTTACAGTAAAAAGGCAGCTGGAAGTCACATCGGCTGATGAAACATTAGCCGATCTATTAGAAGTGAATCTACATGATGCTTTATTCTATTTCCATACCATTGGGTATGACCCTAAAGGAGTACCTGTTGAATATTCCATTTCCAAATATAGAGGAGATACAAATTCCTTTACATTTACAATAAAAAGATAAGGAGAAATTTTATGATATATCCAGAATTTATAAAGAAAAATGATACAATTGGAATCTGTGCACCAAGTGCAGGTGTTGGAAAGAAACTCGATGATTTTGATAAATCTTTAAGTGTATTAAAATCAGAAGGTTACAATATCAAAGAAACCAGATCCGTTCGTATCAATAATATCCGAAGTGCGGATGGTATTACACGTGCCAGAGAATGTGAATCTTTATTTAAAGATAAAGATGTCGATATGGTTATCTGTGCCGCTGGTGGTGATTTTTTAAATGAAATGCTTCCTTATGTAGACTTTGAAATATTAAAAAACAACCCAAAATGGTTAATGGGACATTCCGATCCAACTGGATTATTATTTCCATATACAATAGAATGTGATGTTGCCAGTATCTATGGGATGAATGCAGGTGGATTTGATTATGATGAACTATATGATTTCCTAAAGATAAACCTAAAAATGATCAAAGGGGAAAATATCATCCAGAACAGCTATGATATGTGTATGAAAACACCAACATTTCTAGCAGATACAATCACTTTTGATACACCTGTTGTATGGGAAAGTGATAATGTAGAAACCTTAAATGTATCTGGAAGATGCATTGGAGGCTGTTTAGATTGTCTAAAAGACTTGATTGGTACACCAATCTGTAATGTACAAGCTTTTGTAGAAAAATATAAAGACGATGGTCAGATCTGGTACTTTGATGTATTCTCTATGAGTGCAGAAGTTGTATATAGAACACTATGTCAGATGAAATTTGCAGGATGGTTCAAATATACAAAAGCCATTCTATTAGGTAGAGTCCTATTAGAATCAACCGAAACAGGCATGACCTATGAAGAGGGCTTACAAAGGGCATTCCCTGATATTCCTGCTATATATAATTGTGATATCGGTCATACCCTTCCCAATATGACAATGATTAATGGAGCTATTCTTCATCTGGATTATCATGATAAAAAAGCTACTCTTCAATTTGAATTAATAGAGTAAAGTTTAATGGACTTTACTCTATTTTTTATCCTTCTTCTAATGGATTTGTTAACAGTATTTCTGCATGAAATGAATCTTGATAATAATATAATTTCATTGCCCCATCATACTTTTTAATGACTTTTTTCATACTTCTGATGCCTAAATCATACTTCTTTTTTTCTAATTCT
>JABUSD010000242.1 GCA_021442845.1 Holdemanella sp. | reverse complement strand
GACTTCAATAATAAGGCATGTGGTATTAGTGTTTACGCTCATACATGTGGATACACATCTGCATCTTTTATTTCATCATCATTCTCAAATTGGAAATCAATCAATTTAGCGTATGGTGGTTCGTGTAATGTTTCCACATATAATGGTTGGTAATTGAATCAATAATTAATAAAAATTCGATAAAAGGCTCAGTTAGTAAAATAATTGAGTTTTTTATTTATTTTGATTGCATCTTAGTTATATAATTTATAAGTATTTTTCAAAGGTGACGTGAAATAATATGAATATCATCAGGGCTCGTCATAGTGTAAGACAATACAAGGATTTACCTATTGAAAAAAATATCCGTCAAATCCTTGATGATTTAGTCACCCAAATAAATAAAGATAATAATTTACATATTCAAATCCTATACGATGAACCAGATTGTTTTAATCGTTTAAACATTCATTACGGTAAAATTAAAGGATGTAATAATTACATCTCTTTAGTTGGACCAAAAAGTGACAAACTCGATGAAACAATTGGTTACTATGGTGAACTTTTAGTGTTAAAAGTACAAGAGCTAGGTCTTAACTCTTGTTGGGTATATTTAACTCATGGAGAATCAAAAGCAGTTGTTAATCAAGGCGAAAAAGAAGCCTGCATTATTTCAATTGGTTATGGATTAGACCAAGGCAAAGATAGACGTTCTAAGTCTGTTAAAGAAGTGTCTAATTATCAAGATGGATTCCCGGACTGGTTTAGACTTGGAATCGAGGCCACATTACTTGCTCCTACTGCGATTAATCAACAAAAATATTATTTTGAATATAATGATGGCGAAGTAAGCGCAAAAGTAAAGGGTTTAGGATTCTGTACGAAGATTGATTTAGGTATTGTTAAATACCATTTTGAAAGAGTTACCGGAATAAAGGTTAAATAAGGTGAATATAATGGAAACAGCATTTAATTTAGATAAATACATCAAGCTACAAGCAGAAGAAATTCTTGAAAGAATAAATAAATTTGGAGACAAATTATATCTAGAATTTGGTGGAAAACTATTTGATGACTATCATGCTAGTCGTGTATTACCTGGATTCAAACCAGATTCGAAATTACAGATGTTGTTGCAGTTAAAAGAAAATGCTGAGATTGTATTTGCCATCTGTGCAAATCATATTGATGAAAACAAGCTACGTGGCGATTTAAAAATTACATATGAACAGGATGTATTCCGTTTAATCAATGAATTTAAAAATGTTGGATTATATGTAAGCAGTGTTGTGATTACACAATATAAATCAACAAAACAGATCAAATCATTTGAAAAGAAATTAAAGAATAGAGGAATCAATGTATATCATCATTACTACATTGAAGGATATCCTACAAACACAAAGAAAATCATTTCTGAAGATGGATTTGGAAAGAATGATTATATCATTACAACAAGACCTCTTGTTGTCGTTACAGCACCAGGTCCTGGAAGTGGTAAGATGGCAACATGTCTTTCCCAGCTTTATCATGAACACTTGCATGGTGTAAATGCTGGCTATGCAAAATACGAAACATTCCCAATCTGGAATTTAGCTTTAAATCACCCGGTAAATCTTGCGTATGAAGCAGCAACAGCTGATTTAGCGGATGTTAATATGATTGACCCATATCATTTACAAGCTTACAACAAGGTAACTGTAAATTATAACCGTGATGTTGAAATCTATCCAGTATTGCGTAACATCTTTGAAGAAATCAATGGTTCATGTCCATATGAAAGTCCAACGGATATGGGAGTAAATATGGCAGGTTTTGCCATTGAAGACGATGAAGCTTGCTGTGAAGCATCCAAACAGGAAATCATTCGCCGTTATTATGAAACAACAACACGTTTTGCCCGTGAAAAATGTGGATATGAAGAAGTGCATAAACAGGAATTAATCATGAAAAATGCCCATATCTCTAATTTAGACCGTAAATGTGTAAAAGCAGCGAAAGACAAAGAAACAAGCGTTAAAGTATATTCAGGGGCATTGGAATTGCATGATGGTACAATTATCACCGGAAAGAATTCTAAATTTATGGGAGTATGTTCTGCTCTTTTAATCAACGCAACAAAATATCTGGCAAAAATTGATGATGGAAAACATATCATTTCATCGGAAGCATTTGAACCAATCCAGCAGTTGAAGACAGAATATCTAGGAAGTCAGAACCCAAGACTACACTCTGATGAAATTTTAGTCGCATTAGCTATGTCTGCAAGAAACAATGAGGATGCAGCCAAGGCTATGTCTATGTTAAAATGTTTAAAAGGGGTACAAGGACATGTAACATGTGATGTTGGTGATGTCGATGCCAATATCTATTCACACCTTGGAATCCAGTTAACATTTGAAGCAAATAAGAGATAGGAGAAATAGTATGGCAAAATCAATTCCCGCATCAGGAGCAGGTGCAGTTCGTGTAATTTTAAAGAACAAGGAAGCATTCCACTTTGATTTAAGAAAGAAGACCGTGGAAGGAGATCGTATCAGCTACATCTATGATGTATTCTATGAAAATGTAACCGGTACATTGAATATGGCCGTAGTGGATGGAGAACCAGTTATCGCTGCCATGAATCTAAGTCTAGGTAAAGTAATTACGATGGAAAACGATGCCAATATGAAAAAATTGGCTAAATATGTACTAGAAAGTGAAAAATAATGTTAGTACGTTTATATGTTGTCGTTGACCAGGAAAGTGAAGAACTGGTTGATGAAGTAAAAAGAACTATAAGTGATAAAGGATTCAAAATCTCATTTTCACCATGCCGTGAACAGCCAACCCTTGCCGGTTGTTTCGAGTTCTATGGAACAGCAGAAATGAATGATGAAGAAATTGATAAGCTTTTAGCTTATTTAAATAACGATTGGGATGGAGACAGGGACAATTGCAGTTCCTATGGATTTAACACAAAGATGTTCCATCCAAATGTATATTACATACAATTTCAGATACAATAAAAGGAAGGGCATTAGTCCTTCCTTAACGATTCTAATACAGTTGAAATCTGTTCAACACATTCATCTGGCATCAGGGATGCTGGATCTTTTTTTATGGTTGCACATTCGGAATGGATATAAGCGGAAATGGCACAGGCTTTTATATAATCATTTGTCTGTCCACACATACCCATTGTGATGCCACATAGGATATCCCCACTGCCACCTTTTGCCAATGCACTATTTGGTCTATGTAAGATAAAGCTTTCCTTTCTGGATACGATAAAGGATGTGCTTGATTTTAATATTATGGTTACATCTGGATATTGACTGACAAAGTTAAATGCACTTTCATAAGGATGCTCTAAAATATCCTTTACACTTTCCTTGCATAGAAAACTCATTTCCTTGACATGAGGTGTAAGAATGACAGGCGCTTTTCGATGTAATAAATTAGTATTATTTCCTAAAGCCCATAAACCATCCGCATCGATAAGAACAGGTTTATCCGTTTTTAATACAGTTTCAACATAGTCTATGGATGCCTGATTTCTTCCTATTCCATTTCCAATGGCTATGAATTGAAATGAATTGATTTCATTGAAGAGTGCTTCCTGATCTGGTCTATCAAAGAAACCATCTTTTGAAGATTTTCTTAACTGCATCGCAAAATCCATTTTACTGGCTAGAATATCTCCAATGCAATCTGGAACCATTAAAGTAAGGGTGCCAATACCACTTCGATAACACGCATTGGCAGCTAAAGTCAACGCTCCATGCATAGATTGGCTACCCCCAATCAATAAGCCTTTCTTAAACGTTCCTTTATGGGATAGATTACTTCTTACAGGCAGTAATTCCTTTGAAAGCTGTTCATTGATAAAATAGACTGGATGGTCTATCTGCTTATGGACCGATTTAAGAATACCGATATCAACACATTCCAACTTTCCACAATATTCCAATCCATCATTCTGGAAATGTCCTAGTTTGAAACAATCTAAGGCAATTGTATAATCGGCACATATAGCACAATGCATCTTCTTACCCGTTGTGGCATGAATTCCACTTGGGATATCAATAGCGAATACAGTTGCCTTTGAATCATTGATCCACTGGATCAGTTCTTCATATTTTCCGGTAATATCTCTTGCCAATCCATTTCCAAAGATACAATCGATAATGATATCACTATACTGGATATCTTTTTTTATATCATTCATATCCTCTGTAATGAACAGATCATAATTCTTTACCATTTCATATTGTTTCTTTTCATCCGCTGACATCTTATCTATGGATGGAATCAATACATTCGACATCTTATTTTTCTGAGCAAGTAGTCTAGCAATCGCAAGCCCATCACCCCCATTGTTTCCTGGACCACAGACAATGCAGATTCGGGAATGATCTGTAAGATGTTTTTCGATGATTTTTACCGATTCTATGGCTGCATGTTCCATTAGAATAAGCGAGGGAATGCCATGGGTATGGATGGTTTCAAAATCAGCCATTCTGGCATCCTTGGCGGTATGTATATATTGAATATTTGACATAATGAACCTTCTTTCATAATAAATATACACCAATTTTAAAAAAAAACTTTATTTTTCATGCATAGTGCCATATTATTTAAAGTTGGAGGGTTTAGAGTATGGAAAAATCTTCAAATGTCAAAAAGTCGATCGTATTGAGCGGTTTAGTCGGTACAGGTGGACTGTTTATCGCAAAATTAATTGGAATTGTCTATGCGATTCCTTTTTCATCTATATTGGGTTCAGAGTCCTATATGAGTATTTATGGACAGGCTTATAATATCTATTCCTATATCCTAATGGTCTTTACGGCAGGATTTCCTTTTGCGATCGCAACATTAGTTGCCCGCTATTCAGTATTGAATGATGCCAAGACGATTCAGGTTGTCAAAAAGATTGCCTTAGCTTCCCTAGCCCTGATGGGATTTTGTGGAATGATATTATTGATAGGAATATCGGGTATTCTTGCACCATTGATGGTTGAAGAAAATATCGATGTCATGGCAAATGCCTTGCGCTTATTAGCTTTAGCTATTTTCTTTGTACCGGTATTATCGGCTTTCAGAGGTTATTATCAGGGATTAAAGGAAATGGAAGAATATGCTGTTTCCCAGGCTTTTGAACAGATTTTTAGAGTCGCCTTTCTTTTGATAGGAGCCTGCATTGTTGTTTATGTATTAGGAATTGATAGAAAATATGCCTTATATATTTCGGTATTATCAACTAGTGTAGCCGCTATTGCAGGAATCTTGCAGATTTATCGATTTGATCAGAAGAAAAAAGCCGAAATCGATGAATTGGCATCCAGCCAGGAAGGAGAACCTGTTGAAGTAAAAGCACTTCTAAAGGAATACTTTTTAATTTCAATACCGTATTTACTATCTTCAATTTTAGGCTATAGCCAGCAGATCTATAATGCGATATTACTCCCATTAGGACTACGTTTGCATAAATATACAACAGATATGATTACGACAATCATTTCATCGACAACCTATGTAGGGGTTAAAATCACGGCAATTCCAATGATTCTAGCACCAGGATTTGCAGCAGCCATTATTCCGCATATTACTGCAGCGCTGACAGAAAAGAATGAAAAACTCGTTAGAAAGAATATTATTGACTGTTTAAATGTCATTCTATATATAGGAATTCCCGTTTCCTTCTGTGTTTTCCTATACGCAAAGCCAATTAATCGTACGCTATTCTATACCGAAAATCTGGATATGAGCGCCTATGTATTAAGCTGGCTGGCACTAGAAGCCTTTTTAGGAACTGTGGCACCCGTTGTGACAAATCTGATGATGGCATTGGAATTAAGAAAGACATATTTAAGACGAATTCTAATTTCCACTGTCATTAAAGGCGTTTTATTAGTTCCTTTGACAATGATTTTTGGATTTGCCGGATCTGTCATTAGTTCGATTGTAGGCGATGGATATCTAATTCTTTTCAATCTAAAAGAGATCAAAGAGAAATATCATGTTCAATATAAAAAGACAATCAACGTATTGATACGTACTATTCTATGCGTTCTTTTGATGTGGGCTGTATCCACTATTTTCAATATAGTCGGATTGGATGGAGTCAATGGGGGAAAATTAGTCTGCTTCATCAAGATGTGTATGAATGGATTAATCAGTGTGACTGTATTTGTCTGTGCATCCGAGTTTTTAGGACTTCCACAAGCGACTTTACATCTTTCCTTCAAGGAAACGGCTATGAAAGTCGTTGGAAAAGTGAGGGGCTAACATGTTTGATGTCATTGTAGTTGGGGCAGGACATGCCGGAATTGAAGCCGCAGCAGCCGCTGCAAGAATGCAGAAAAAGACAGCTTTAATCACATTGAATGTGGATATGATGGGCTCTATGCCATGTAATCCAAGTGTAGGAGGCCCTGCAAAGGGAATTGTAGTACGTGAAGTGGATGCCTTAGGAGGCGTTATGCCTTATGTAGCGGATAAGACAGCTTTGCAGTTTAAGATGCTAAATACGACAAAAGGACCCGGTGTATGGTCTTTGCGTGTACAAAGCGATAAAGAAGAATATAAGAAGGAGATGAAAAGAGTCCTTTTAAATATGCCAAATTTAACGGTCATTGAAAAAGCGGCGCATTCCATTCTTCTTGATGGAAATAAAGTAACCGGAATCCATTGTAAGGATGGATGCGATATTATGGGAAAGACGGTTGTATTGACAACGGGAACATATATGACAAGTACAGTACTAAGAGGACATACTGCCATCAGTTCAGGACCTGAAGAACAGGAAACAGTCAATACCTTGTCACAGAGTCTACGGGATGCAGGTATTCAGACATTCCGTTTAAAGACAGGAACACCAGCCCGTATCTATAAGGATACAATTGATTTCTCCAAGGCGGATGCCCAGCCAGGAACAAACCAGTTTTTGCGTTTCAGTGATACGACAAGAAAAGAGGATGTCCTTCCTTTTGACAAACAGAAACTATGTTATCTGATTTATACAACACCGAAGACACATGAAATCATTCATGAACACCTATACGATTCAGCGATGTATTCCGGATTGGTAAAGGGTGTCGGGCCAAGATATTGTCCAAGCATTGAGGATAAGCTTGTCCGCTTTGCGGATAAGGAAAGACATCAGCTGTTCCTAGAACCGGAATCACTTTCGCTGGATACAATCTATATTCAGGGATTCTCGACATCCATGCCAATCGATGTACAGGAAAAGATGGTGCATTCCTTGCCAGGACTGGAAAATTGCGTCATTAAAAAATATGCCTATGCGATTGAATATGATGCGATCAATCCTTTGCAGATGAAACCGAATATGGAAAACAAGATTGTTGAAAATCTATTTACAGCTGGACAGGTCAATGGAACCAGTGGATATGAAGAAGCGGCTGGTCAAGGTATCATGGCTGGAATCAATGCCTGCTTGAAAATCGATGGAAAAGAACCATTCATCTTACGAAGAGATGAAGCGTATATCGGGGTTATGATTGATGATCTATGTACAAAGGGTACCAATGAGCCATATCGCTTATTGACATCCAGAGCAGAATATCGTCTGTTATTGCGCCATGACAATGCAGATCAGCGCTTACTAGAAAAAGGATATAAGCTAGGTGTCATTGATCAGAAACGCTATGACGCCTATCTAAAGAAAATGGAAACGATCCAGAATGTAAAGGAAGAACTAGCCAATGTACATATCAAGCCATCAAGCAAGATTGATGCCTATCTTGAAACATTAGGGTTTGAATCTTTATCTAGAGGATGCAGTGTCATTGATCTATTGAAACGTCCAAAGGTTACTATTGCAGGATTATCTTCTATTGCCGATTTAGATATTGATGAGGACATCGCCAATCAGATTGAAATTGAAATCAAATATGAAGGCTATATTGAAAAGGCGAAAAGAGATGCTAGACATCTTCAACAGATGGAAAAGGTAAGCATACCTGCATCCATCGATTATCAAAGCATGGATAATCTATCCTTAGAAGCCAGACAGAAGCTAAGCCAGATTCAGCCATCAACACTTGGCCAGGCATCCCGCATTTCCGGGATTAATCCAAGTGATATCGCAATCTTAGCATTGTATGTAAAAAAATGATAAATCGTGTTATAATGATTAAACAAGGGGTATAGA
>JABUSD010000191.1 GCA_021442845.1 Holdemanella sp. | reverse complement strand
ACGATTCCACAGTTCGGTATGGTTGGCTTTGTCTTAAAGAATACACTGAGTGAACATGGTGGTGTTACAAGAGCTATCTGTATGATAGAAGATCATAAACTGCTTCAAATTGTTGAAAAAAGAGGAATCCAGGCTATCAATGGAAAAGTTCTATGGGAAGGACAGGAAATCGATGCGGATTCAATCATCTCTATGAATATGTGGGGAATGACACCTGTTATGTTTACTTATCTTGAAAAGCGATTTGAAACATTCTTATCTGGTGTTGATCCAGAAACATTACAAGGTGAATTTTTAGTTCCTACCATTATTGGTACTTTATTGAAGGAAAAACAGATTGAAGTCGAAGTCTTATCATCCAATGATAAATGGTTTGGTGTAACGTATAGGGAAGATATCCCATCTGTAAAGGAAAATATTCGTCATTTAATTGATGAAGGGAAATACCCGGAAAAACTATAGAGATTGAAATTCAATCTCTTTTTTAATAGGAGGCATTATGAAATATCAGGATATAAATGCAGAAACATTTGATCGCTGGATTGAAAAAGGATGGATATGGGGACAGTCTGTTTCACATGAAGTCTATGCGGATGCATTAAAGGGGAAATGGGATGTGTTACTAACGCCAACAAAACCAGTCCCTCATGCATGGTTTGGTGATTTAAAGGATAAAAAGATATTAGGACTAGCCAGTGGAGGTGGTCAGCAGATGCCAATCTTTGCCGCCTTAGGGGCAGAATGCACTGTATTGGATTATTCCATCAAACAGCTAGAAAGTGAAGAAATCGTATCCAGAAGAGAAGGCTATGAAATCGAAATCATTCGAGGGGATATGACACAACCCCTTCCATTTGAAGATGAAACCTTTGATTTAATATTTCATCCAGTTTCCAACTGTTATGTGGAAAAGGTAGAACCGATCTGGAAGGAATGTTTCCGCGTTTTAAAAAATGGAGGCATTCTATTATCTGGATTAGATAATGGATTAAACTATGCCTTTGATGAAATGGAAAATAAACTATCCTTTAAACTGCCATTCAATCCATTAGAAAATGAAGATCATAGAAAAGAAATGGTAGATAAAGATTATGGAATCCAATTCTCTCATACAATTGTAGAACAGATTGGTGCTCAGATTAAAGCAGGATTTACGTTGGTTGACTTATATGATGATATCAATACAGAAGGATATCTCCATGATTATAATGTACCTACATTCTGGGCAACAAAATCTATAAAATGTGGCAAATAGAGTTTTAATTAAGGAAAATTACTTCTTTGAGGATATTTGAAATATCCAATAGAATAGGATTGAGTAAGAAAGTGCGTTTAAAAGAGGTGTATGTATGGATGATAAGCTATTAATAGTACTAAACAGCATAGATATTAATGATTATAAAACATCCGGTGTATTGGCAGATCAATTAAAGCTTAGCGAAAGAACTGTGCGAAGCCGTATCAAGGAAATCAATTATTTAATTGAAAAGAATGGAGCGACAATTATCTCCAAACCTCATTTTGGTCATAAGCTTGTGATCAATGACTATGAAATGTGGCAGGAATATTTAAAAAATGAAGCAGAGGATTATGATTCTATTCCTGCTGATTCGGATTCAAGAATCAACTATATTCTTCTTAAGCTGTTAAAAACGAATGATTATATCAAATTGGAAGATTTAAGTGATGAACTCTATGTCAGTGTAAAAACCCTCAGCAATGAGATGAAAAAGATAGAATTTATCCTGAGTCAATTCCGTTTATCATTAGAAAAAAAGCCATATTATGGAACAAAAGTCATTGGAAATGAATTTGATTGTAGAAACTGTTTTTTACAGACATTCTTGTTACCAAATCGAAGCATATATCATTTAGATGATAAACAGAGAAATGGAATCAAAGAAATTGCTGATATGTTGATGAAGTTTACAAAGAAGGAACATATCCGATTTTCTGAGGTTGCTTTCCAGAATACAGTGTTGTATATCTTTGTCAGCTTGATGCGCATGGAAAAAGGATCCTATATTATAGATACAATAGCTTTAGATGAATATGATATTTCAAAAGAAGTTCGCATTATCAGCAATATTTATCAGCAGCTTGTCTATAAATATAAGCTGAAATTCAACATTCCAAAGGAAGAGATTGCCTATGCAGCGATTTATTTAGCAGGTAAACGCTTCATGGGAAATGATGGAAATCTTGATCCAAATGTTGTGATCAGCGATGAAATTGATGGACTTGTCACAAAGATTCTGGATACTTTATATCACTTATATCAGGTTGAATTTAGAGATGACTTTAACCTTCGTATCATGTTGAATCAGCATTTCATTCCATTAAGCATCCGTTTAAAATATGGAATTCCTATTGAAAAAAATACTGTGCTGGATGAAGTAAAAGAGAAACATCTATTTGCCTTTACCATGGCACAGAGTGCAGGCAATATCATATCTGAATTCTATGATGCACCAATATCGGATGATGAAATCGCATGTATTGCGATCTATTTAGCTTTATCAATGGAAGAAAGAACAGGCTATGTAAAGAAGAAAAAGAATATCCTTCTAGTCTGTGTAAGTGGAAGAGCGTCTTCTCAGTTATTGATGTACCGCTTTAAACAGGAGTTCAATGATTATATCCAGTCATTGGAAGTCTGTGGCATGTATGATTTTGAAAACTATGATTTGACAGGTATAGATTTTATCTTCACAACGGTACCAATCTATAAGAAGGTCAATGTACCAATGATGATCATCAGTGATTTTTTGCAGAAAAGTGAAGTCATGTCCGTCAGAGATTTCTTACGCATTGGTGATTTGAATTTCTTAGATAACTATTATAAGAAAAAATACTTCTTTAAGGATATTGAAGGAAAGACAAAAGAAGATGTCATTTATAATTTATGCAGGGAAATTCGTAAAGTGACCGTATTACCTGATGAATTTGAACAGAGCGTATTGAAAAGAGAATCCTTTGGGCCAACCGATTTTGGTAACCTGGTTGCGATTCCACACCCATGTGAGATGATGGATGAGGAAACTATTGTATCGGTTGCCGTATTAAAGGAACAGATATTCTGGACAAACAACGAAGTGCGGGTTGTGGTATTAACGGCTTTAGGTCCAACGGATAAAGATGATATCCAGAAATTTTATGAAGTTACTACCCGCTTTTTAATGAGCGAGGAAATGGTACAAAATTTAATCGAGAATCCTGATTATGATTCCTTTATCCATATGATCAGCGATTCTGGCTTAAAGAAATAAATGTGGAAAGAAGATTTCCACATTTACTGTTCATAGACATAGAATATAAGCTTATTTTCCATAATATAAAGGAAAATGGCAACATGGAGGATTATTAAAAAATAATTTACTATATAGACAGATACCGGTAGACAAAAAAATCAAAGAAAAAAGGAGAATTACTATGAGAAATATTGTATTACTTTGTAACATGGGAATGTCAACAAGCTTAATGGTTAAAAGAATGTGTCAGGCAGCGGAAGCACAAGGATATGAAATTAAATGTGCAGCATATCCATTTGCAGATGCAGCAAAATATGTTTACGATGCAGACATCGTTCTAGTTGGACCACAGATTGCTTTTGAAGTACCAAACTTAGAAAAGAAGTATGCAGGAGTTAAGTTCGAAGCTATCAACATGCAGGATTATGGACGCATGAATGGTGAAAAGGTTTTGAATCGCGTAAAACAAGTTTTAGGTGACTAAATAGGAATTAGGAATTAGGAATAGGAAAGGTATTTGTTTATATGTCAGAAAATAACGCAATGCAAAGCTTACAGGTGAAATTATCTCGTTTTGCTGGAGCTTTAGGAAGAAATATGTATGTCAATGCGATTAAGGATGCAATGTTAGCGTATGTACCATTTACAATCATCGCTTCCATCCCATTAATCATTTCAAACTTCCCATCACAGACAGTCATAGATTTTATTTCAAACATCTATGGATCGGCTGACTGGATTGGACAGTTGATGACAGTTTATTTCGCAACAATCAATATCGCAGCATTACTTGTATGTTTAACAATCTCTCACAGATTGGCTGAAAAATTAGAAGTGAATGTATTACAGGCACAGTTAACAGCTGTTGTATCATTCCTTGTATTAACTCCATTCGGAGAAGGACAGTCTATTGCCAATGTAACAGCTTCAAGCATGTTTACAGCTATGATCGTTGGTATGGTTACAGTACGTATCTATAAGGCAATTGACAACAAGGGAATCAAGATTACGATGCCAGATGCAGTACCACCTGCAGTCGCTGCTCCATTTGAATCATTAATTGGATCTATGATTATTGTATATGGTGCATTGATTTTAAAGATGGTTTTAGATGCATTTGGAACAAACTTGAACGCATTGATCAACGGAACAGTTGGATTGCCAGTTATGATGTTAGGTGGTTCAATCTTCGGCGTAATCTTCGCTAAGATTTTCGAACAGTTATTATGGTTCTTTGGAATCCATGGTGGATCTATTGTGCAAGGTGTTATGACACCAATCATGCAGGTGCTTGAAACACAGAACCTGGAAGCTGTAACAGCAGGTGGAGCTGCATTCAATATCATCAATAACTCATTCTTTACACACTTTACAAGTATTGGATTGGTTGGTGCGGTTATTGCCGGATTGATTGTTTCTAAATCAAAACAGTATAAAGAGATTTCTAAGATTGCGATTGTACCATATGCATTCGGTATTGGAGAACCAGCATTATTTGGATATCCGTTGATGTTGAACTTCAAGTTAATCATTCCATTTGTATTATCAAATGCAGTGAGTGCGTTGATTGCATATGTCGCATTTAGTCTAGGACTTGTACCAATTCCAACAGGATTGATTCAGTTGCCATGGACTACACCAGTCATCTTAAGTGGATTCTTAGTAACGCAAAGCTTTAGAGGTGCGTTATTACAGATTGTACAGTTAGTCGTTGCGACATTATTCTGGATGCCTTTCATGAGAAGCTCAGATAGAGATGAGTACGCAATCGAACAGGGTGAAACACAGGAATAATAAAAAAATGAGATAGTTGCCTTCGGGCAACTATCATTTATAGATAAAGAGGTAACGTATGAACGATGAAATGTTAATGAAAATAATGGAAATGATCAGCTGTGGTGGAATGGCAAGATCTATGTATATCCAGGCTATCGAAAAGGCAAAAGAAGGTAATTTTGAAGAAGCAGCAAAACTGATTGAACAAGGTGGCGAAGCCTTTGAAGGTGCACATAAAGCACATGCTGGCATGTTAGCGGAAAGTGCAAGTGATGTAGATAACACAACGGTATCTTTATTTTTGGTACATGCAGAAGACCAGATGATGTGTGCAGAAACATTTAGAGTTGTTGCAGAACAGTTTATTGATGTGTACAAAGAGTTAAAGAAATAATGAAAACGATGAATTCAAAATGGATCTGGTGCGAAAGTGCAAAGAAACTCGCATTAGAAAAACCTATTGTTGTTATCTTTAGAAAGAAAATCACATGTCAAAATGTGAAAGAAGCGAGTATCAATCTATCAGCCGATTCGCATTATAAGATGTATGTCAATGGAAATCTCGTTCATATGGGACCAGCAAAAGGGGATAAGGAAGTATGGTTCTATGATTCCATTGATTTAAAGCCTTATTTAAAGGATGGGGATAATGTACTGGTTATGTATTGTCTACACTATCCACAGGATCCAGCAAACAGCAATCAGTCTTTAATGGCAACGGCATATCCAGGCTTATATATAGATGGAACCATCCAGGATGAAAATGGTATGCAGGATATTTCAGCGGATGAAAGTTATTTATGCCATATCGATACACAAAGAGAGCTTGTAAGAGAAACAAAAGGATTTGCACCGTTGTTCATATATGAAAACTATCAGGCAAATGAATTATGGGATGTTCATACTCTTCAATTTGATGATTCCCTTTGGGAAGCCAGTGTACCATATCCAAAAAGAGTGATTCGTATGCATGTCAGTCCAGGCAACTTAAACGAAAGAAGAATTCCTTTAATCCGCCTTATTGATAGAAAGTTTAAAGGAAGTGTAAAAGGAAACCTGGAAGCATCCTTTATAGAGGGAAAGGATGTCATTGTCAAAAAGAACACAAAGGTAACGCTTGATTTGGATGCAGGAGAAGAGATGTGTGCCTATCTAAAACTTGTCACAAGTTATGGAAAGGGAAGTAAAATCCAGATATTACAATCGGAAAGCTATTATCAGGAAGATCATGTAAAACGAGATCGTATGGATTTTATCCATGGACATCTGGAAGGATATAGCGATCTATATTCTCCTTCAGGTAATGAGAAGGAAGTCTATGAACCATTATGGTATCGAACATTCCGTTATGTACAGCTGACAATTGAAACAAAGGATGAAGATTTAATTCTTCATAGCTTTGATTTCAAGGAAAGAGGCTATCCACTTGAAATTAAATCCCATGTCAAGACAAGTGATGATACATTGGATGCAATCTGGGATATATCAGAACGAACATTAAGACGCTGCATGCATGAAAACTATGTGGATTGTCCATTCTATGAACAGCTGCAGTATATTATGGATACAAGAGGCCAGATTCTTTATACATATGCATCCAGCATGGATGATCGTCTAGCAAGACAGGCGTTGGATGATTTTAAACGTTCACAGCGATATGATGGTTTGTTGTATAGCGCCTATCCAAACACAAGACCGAATGTTATTCCAGGCTTCTCTATGTACTATATTATGATGGTACATGATCACATGATGTATTTTGGAGACAAGAAGCTTGTCAGAAATCATATCCCAACTATTGAGAATATCTTAAATACATTTGAAGATGGATTAACGGATAAAGGCTATGTAAAGACAATCGGAAATTTCTATGGAGGAAGATTCTGGGGCTTCATTGACTGGGCTGGGGATTGGCAGGTAGGTGTACCAAATGCAGCAAAAACCGGTATGATCACAATGGAGAACCTGTTATATATCCTAGGTCTGCAGAAAGCCAGTGAATTGTTTGCCTTTGCTGGATACAAGGAAAAGAGCGAACTGTATCTACAACAGGCAGAAAGCATTAAAAAAGCTATCTGTACATATTGTATAGGGGATAATGGCATGATTATGGATGGGGATAACTATCCAGAATATAGCCAGCACTGTCAGGTATTTGGGGCATTGACAGGGGTTGTAGAAAAAGAACAGGCAAGAGAAAATCTTCTAGAAACAATTCTACATCCAGATCAATATGCTCAATGTTCGGTATCTATGCAGCTATATTTATTTGAAGCGTTACGAATCACAGGATTGTATGAATATACGGATGTTAAGTGGAATATATGGCGCAATATGATCAAACGAAATGCCACAACATCATTTGAAAATGAATTAGACGAAAGAAGTGATTGCCATGCCTGGGGATCACTAGCCCTTTATGAACTTCCAAGTGTTGTCTTAGGTGTACATCCTGCAGCACCAGGATATTCAAAAATTGCCATCAAACCTGTACCAGGTTATTTGGAATATGCCAAGGGAGAAGTAGTTACACCTTATGGCATGGTAAAAGTAAGCTGGAAGAAACAGGATGGCAACATTCAACTTGACTATACAGCACCAGAAGGTGTTGAGATAGTAATATAGTATTCTCTTTTTTGGACCTACTTGTAGGTCCATCTGTTTATATGGAAACAAAGAGTAGGAATATAGCGGAAAAAGGGTACATGGTGGTCATGTATCCTTTTTCTTATAATGGAATCAGAAAAAGAGGATACGTTATATGAAAAAGGCAACAAAGAAAATGAATATTGTGAAAATCTATTTTGGAATAATATCGGTATTATGTTTACTAGTAGGATGGTTTAACTATAGTTTGGGATACACAATGAATGCAGGATTGTTTGTGATATTCTTTATTTTCTGTATGTATTATTTCTTAAAGAAAGAACAGTAGAAGGAGATTGTATGAAAACGTTTCGAAAAGATTTCTATTGGGGAGGTGCAACTGCAGCCAACCAATATGAAGGCGCATGGAATATAGATGGAAAAGGAGCTTCCGTATCCGATCATTGTACCAATGGATCACATACAAACCCAAAAAGAGTAACTGTTGAACTGGAAGAAGGAACTTTATATCCATCAAGAGAAGCTAC
>JABUSD010000247.1 GCA_021442845.1 Holdemanella sp. | reverse complement strand
ACATGTGGTGCTCCACAAAATCCGTCAGCCATTTGAACATTCACATTATAAACAAGGCTTTTTTAAAAAGCAAACATTTTCCAAAGAAAAAACGCGAAAAATTCGCGTTTTTACAATTCAATATCCGCTAACTGATTTGCAACCCCAATATAAGAAGCTGGTGTCATATCCAATAATGTCTGTCTGTCCTCTTCTGAAAGAACATCTAGTCCATTCGCAAATTCCATAATCGCTTCTTTTGAAATATTCTTACCACGTGTCAAAGCCTTTAACTGATCATATGCATCAGCAATTCCATACTTTCTTAACATCGTCTGGATTGGTTCCGCAAGCACTTCCCATTTTTCGTTTAAATCCGAAGCCAGTTTTTCTTCATTGATGACACACTTAGCCAAACCGTTCTTTGTCTCATTGATTGCCTGCAGAGAATATCCAAAGGCAAGACCAAGATTTCGCTGGCTTGATGAATCGCTTAAATCTCTTTGCATTCTGGACTTAGGTAATTTATTCGATAAAGCCATACAGATATTGTTAGACATATCTACATTGGCTTCTGAATTTTCAAAACGGATAGGGTTTACCTTATGAGGCATTGTACTGCTTCCTACTTCTCCCTTAACTGGAATCTGTTTGAAGTATTCCATAGAGATGTATAACCACATATCAACATCTAAATCTACCAATACATTATTGAAATGACGAATGCCATCTAAGATATGACATGTATAATCATGGCTTTCAATCTGTGTTGTTAATGGATTGAAAGTCAACCCTAAGTAATCTTCAACGAATTTCTTCGCTGTAGCTGGCCAGTCAACGTTCGGGAATGCTGTTAGAATAGCACTATAGTTTCCTGTTGCACCATTGAATTTAGCTTTAATCTTGATATCTTCAATATTCTGAATGCTTGATTTTAAACGATATGCATATACCTTGAATTCCTTACCAATTGTTGTTGGTGTTGCAGGTTGTCCATGTGTATGTGCCAACATCGCAACATCTTTATATTGGTTGGCAAGTCCATCGATAATATTGGCAAATTCCTTCGCTTTTGGTAGCCATACATCTTCTAAGCCATGCTTAATCATAGAAGCATAGGATGTATTGTTGATATCTTCAGAAGTACATCCAATATGTACAAAGCTTTGAAGTTCATCATAGCCTAAATCTCTTAATCGGCTATCAATGTAATATTCAACCGCTTTTACATCATGACGAGTTACCCCTTCAATTTCTTTAATCTTTTTAAAATCTTCATATCCAAAATTTGTTGCGATTTCTTCAATCTTTGAAATAGTATTCTTATCGAATTTTGATAGGATTTCACAATCAATATTTTCAAGAAGAAATTTCAACCATTGGATTTCTACATATACACGATATTTTACAAGCGCATATTCAGAAAAATAATCCTTTAACTGATCTTTGATAAAACCATATCGACCATCTAACGGCGATAATGTGTAACATTCAAATTCTAACTTTTCCATCTTACATATCCTTCTTTCCAATATCGTGTCTATAGAACATTTCCTTACACTGTACTTTTTCAACTTCCTTATATGTGTGTGCAAAAGCTTCTTCCAATGTATCCTCTAATGAAACGATCATCAATACACGACCACCATTTGTCACAAGACCATTTTCTGTCTGTTTTGTACCCATGTGATAGACAAGGCAATCAACATCGTCTAAATTTTCAATCAAAGCATTTTTTGTGGAACTTGCAGGATAGTTTGTACTAGCAAGAACAACACCATGGCTTACTTTTGATGACCATGTAAGATTTACTTCCTTATCATCCATGACATCTAACATAGCCTGTACAAAATCACTTTCTAAACGAGCTAAAATAACTTCTGCTTCTGGATCTCCAAAACGAGCATTGAATTCAATTGTCTTGATTCCATTTTCTGTCAACATCAATCCACCATATAGGAATCCTGTAAATGGAACACCTTCTTCTACCATTGCCTTAGCCATTGGTTTTAGAATTGTATCCGTTGCTTCCTGAATAATAGCAGGGGTAATCTTTTTAACCGGGCTATATGATCCCATTCCGCCTGTATTTGGTCCTGTATCTCCATCGCCAACACATTTGTGATCCTGGGCAACTTCTAGAGGTACAACCAGTTCGTTATGTACTAAACAGATTAATGAGAATTCAAATCCAACTAGACATTCTTCAATTACAACTTTATTTTCTGGAATATCAAATGCGATTTCAAGAGCTTCCTTAGCCTGATCTAGACTATAGGCAACGGTAACCCCTTTTCCTGCTTTTAATCCATCTTCCTTGATGACAATAGGAGCCCCTTGTACTTCTACATAAGCCCATGCATCGTTATAGTTATCAAATGTTTTATATGCAGCTGTTGGAATGTTGTACTTAGCCATGATTGCCTTGGCAAAATCCTTCGATGATTCTACTTGTGTAGCTGCCTTTGTTGGACCGAAAATTTTTAACCCAGCTTCTGTAAAAGCATCCACAACACCTAAGGCAAGCGTTGCTTCTGGACCAACAACCGTTAAATCAACATTGTTTTCCTTGGCAAAGGCAACCAGTCCTTCAATATCACTTCCACTTACGTTGACACATTGCCCAAATGTGGCCATTCCAGGATTTCCTGGAGCACAATATACTGTATCTACCATAGGGGATTTAGAACAAGCAAGCGCTAAGGCATGTTCTCTTCCACCTGTTCCAATTACTAGAATTTTCATGTGTATTTATCTCCTTTTTCACGTGTTTATTTTAGCATAATAATTAAAAAAAAATAGGTGAAAAGTCATTTCACCTAGATTTCCGTAATTCTTTTATAAGCGCGCTGGGCTGCAATGGCACCATCATTGGTTGCGGTAACAACCTGTCTTAGTTCTTTGACGATGACATCACCGGCAGCATAAATTCCTTCCACACATGTTTCCATATGCTCATTCACAACGACATAGCCGCGATCGTTCAATACAGGTAATTTCTTCAACATATCAGTAATTGGATCCTGACCAATATAGGGGAAGATTCCCTGACAGCTATATGTCATTCTTTCTTTTGTATCTACATTTTCAAGGACAATGCCAGATACTTTGTTGTTTTCAGAAACAACTTCCACTGGAATATGTTTTTTAATGATTTTAATATTTGGTGTATTTTCAATCTGATCCTGAATGTTCTTTTCTGCTCTAAATACATCTCTTCGAATCACAATAGTAACCTTATCTACCAGCTTTGATAAATATAACGATTCTTCTAAAGCAGAGTTTCCTCCACCAATGACAACAACTTCCTTTCCTCTAAAGAAAGCTCCATCACATACAGCACAGAAAGAGACACCTCTTCCAATATTTTCCTTTTCATTTGGAATGTTCATCAATCTTTCCTTTGTTCCTGTGGCAACAATAATAGCTTTAGCCTGGATTGGATCTCCATAAGATAGATGAACTACCTTGTCCTCACTAATCTCAGTTACATCTCCATATTCATAGACAGCACCAAAAGAAGTTGCCTGTTCCAGCATAGACATTGCCAGATCCGTTCCAGCTAATTCCTTTACTCCTGGGTAGTTGCTGATCTTATGTGTTTTAATCAGTTTTCCTCCAGGTGCACCATTATCCAGCAACAACGTCTTTAATCCTGCACGCGATCCATAAATGCTAGCTGCCATTCCGGCAGGCCCTGCTCCTACTATTACCAGATCGAATTGTCGCTCCATGATCTTTCCTCCTTACAAATATCTACAAGTTCATACAGATCCTCAATCACTCTACAAGGCTTCTGTTTTCTTAAATTATCAAGCTGAACCTCATCATTGGAATATCCAATGGAATAGGCAGCCATATTTTTAGCCGCTATGACATCCGCTTTGTTGTCTCCTACATAAATGCAGTTATCTCTTCCTACATTCAACCTGTTGCATGCTGCAATCAAACCATCTGGATATGGCTTTGGTCTAGGAAGATCCTCTTTTCCAAGCACGGCATCAAAATATGGATTTAAATTCAGATGATTCAACCCTTTTAGTACCACACCAATTCGCTTATTAGATACAATAGCCATCAAAAATCCCTGTTCTTTAAGTTCTTCTAACATTTCCTTTGCGTGAGGCATAGGTTCTAACATTTCATCATGAATGGCTAAATTGATTTTCTGATATGTTTCAATGACACTTTCCACTTCATCTTCGGGAAAATATCGTTTAAATGTATCCTCTAAAGTTGGACCAAAGAAAGTATACAATTCCTCATCCTTTAAATCGTACTCTGGTAATCTTTCCTTAAACACCCTTCTAAAAGTTTCAAAGACAAGATGCTGGCTATCCTGTATCGTTCCATCCAGATCAAATAAAATGACTGGTTTTTTATATATATGAATTCCAAAGTATCCAATTAATCCTATTATAATAAAACAGATGCTTACAATCTGGGCAACCTTTAGATTTCCCGCCATTAAAGAATCCGTCCGCAATCCTTCAATCACCATTCTTGTGATTCCATAATAGAATAGGTAGAAGAATCCACAATCTCCATGTTTACGATAGAACCATCTTCTAAATACATATAAGATAAAGATAAATCCTACTAGATCACAGGCACTTTCCCATAAGAATGTAGGCATACGATAAGCGCCATCAATAAACATTCCATTCTTAATGAAAGCAGGAAATCCATTGAAGAAGTTCTCAGATACAATAGGACCATATGCTTCCTGATTAAAGAAGTTTCCCCATCTTCCAATTCCCTGCGCTAATAATAGAGAAGGAAATAAAACATCCATCATTCTTAAAAAACTGATCTTTTTCCTTTTAAAATATAGATAACAGATTGGAATAGATACAAGAATTCCTCCATGAATAGCAAGTCCTCCATTCCATATTTTAAAGATTTCACCAAAGTGAACGGAATAATAATCCCAGTTAAATAGAACATAATAGATTCTTGCTCCAATAACGCCAAAGAAAACTAAAGGAAGTGCCAGCTCATCTATAACGGATTCGCTATAGCTCCACTTTTTCATCGTTTTCTGGGCTTTAAAATATCCGCATAGAATACCAATAAGGATACATAGAGAATACCAGGCAATCGCAATCGGACCTATCTGAATAAATATGCCTGGTTCTGGAAACAACTCCATTTCTATTCCCCTTTATTCAAACCGATCTGGGCTACAACACGATTTTCAAATTCCTTTGAAGAATCATATCCATCCTTCAATAACAGATAGTTTGTTACAGCTGTTTCAATTACTGTTGCCATAGAACGTCCCATCGCAACAGGAATATTCATCTTTAAAATCTTTACGCCTAAGATTTCTACATATTCCTTATCTTCAATACCCACACGGTCATAATCCTCATTGTCATCAAATGCCATCAATTCAATCTGGAAATGAATGCGTGTTTCATGTGCAAAGGCTCCTGCTCCATACATACGAGCCACATCAATCACACCAACACCACGTAGTTCCATGAAACCTTCAAGAAGTGGAGATGTTCTTCCTACTAGTGTGTTATGGATGCGATAACAGTCTGTACGATCATCGGCAACCAGCTGGTGTCCACGTCGAATCAATTCCAATGTGATTTCACTTTTACCCATTCCAGATCCACCGGTAATTAAAACACCAATACCGTAAACCTGAATTAAGTTGCCATGTACTACAACAGAAGGTGCAAGTTTTTCATCAAGAAAATTAATGATATTAACAATTGTAAACATTGTCTTTTCCTTTGTGACAAATACAGGGAAATTCTTACGTTTCGCGATTTCCTCTAGAATTGGAGGACAATCCTGTCCACGCGTAATTAGAATACCTGGTGTTTCATCGTTTGTTAAATGCTCAAAAACACGGCGCTGGGCAACTTCATCCAGTTCCTTATAAATATAGGTCAATTCCCTATTCCCTAAGACGACAATACGGCGTGTCTGTGCATTTTCAAAATATCCAGTTAATTCAAGTCCCGGTCTGTTTGTATCTGCTAATTCAACAGGGCGCTTCAGTGCCTGCACATCGCCTACAATAACGCTCCACGATAGTTTTTCCGCTACATCTTTAATTGTTACTTCTGCCATAATACTACCTCCTTTCCAACAGTGGTTTTAGATATTGTCCAGTAAAACTTTCTGGACAGGCTGCGATATCTTCTGGTGTTCCAGTGCATACAACTGTGCCACCTCCATCGCCTCCTTCTGGTCCCATATCAATGATATAATCAGCGCTCTTAATCACATCAAGATTATGTTCAATAATCACAACGGTATCTCCATGATCTACAAGAGTCTGAAGAACTTGAATCAGTTTTTTCACATCATCGCTATGAAGACCTGTTGTCGGTTCATCTAGTACAAACATCGTCTTGCCAGTTGCCTTTTTCTGTAATTCACTGGCAAGTTTGACACGCTGGGCTTCTCCTCCAGATAGCGATGGAGCACTCTGCCCTAGTTTGATATAGGATAAACCAACATCATATAATGTCTTTAATTTATGATGAATTTTGGAAATGTTGGAAAAGAATTCCATTCCTTCTTCCACTGTCATTTCCAGCACATCTGAAATTGTCTTATCTTTATATGTTACCTGTAATGTATCCTCATTATATCGTGTTCCGTTGCACTGATCACAAGGTACATAGACATCTGGTAAGAAATGCATGGATATACGACGAATCCCATCCCCTTGGCATGCTTCACATCGACCGCCCTTTACATTAAAGGAGAATCTTGATTTATCATATCCCATCAGTTTTGCCTGTTTTGTGGTTGCGAATAAATCACGGATATCATCGAATACACCTGTATAGGTTGCTGGATTGGATCTAGGCGTTCTACCAATAGGATCCTGCCCAATTTCAATAATCTTATCAATATTTTCCAACCCCTGTATTTCTTTACATTTGCCAGGTTTAATGCGAACTCTACCTAAGGCATGCTGAACACCCTGGGTTAATACTTCAATAATCAAAGAAGATTTCCCAGAACCAGATACCCCTGTCACAACCGTCATGGTTCCTAATGGAATAGATACATTCACATTCTTTAGATTGTTCTGGCTTGCCTTTACAACCTTAATATTCTTCCCGTTTCCTTTTCTTCTCATCCCAGGAACAGGAATACGCTTTCGACCACTTAAATACGCCCCTGTAATGGAATTTTCGTTATCCATAATTTCCTGGGGAGTTCCTGCTGCGACGACTTCTCCACCGTGAATACCAGCTCCTGGTCCAATATCCACAATGAAATCACTGGCTCGCATTGTATCTTCATCATGTTCAACCACAATCAATGTATTTCCTAAATCTCGCATATCCTTTAAAGAATTGATTAAACGGTTATTATCTCTTTGATGAAGTCCTATGCTTGGCTCATCCAGCACATACATTACCCCTGTTAATCGGGATCCAATCTGGGTAGCCAAACGAATTCGCTGTGCTTCTCCCCCTGATAAAGTAGAAGCCAATCGATCCAATGTCAAATAGGTTAATCCTACTTTATCTAAGAATTCCAATCGGCTCTTAATTTCTTTCACAATCAATCGCGCAATCTGCATCTGCATATCCGTTAAATGTAAATTGTTCATGAACACAAGAGCTTCCTTTACACTCATCTGTGTCCATTCACGAATATTCTTTCCATTTATTCGTACACTCAACGCTTGTTCATTCAATCTAGCCCCTTTGCATGTAGGGCATTCTACATCCCCTAAATAAGAAGCATACCATTCCCTTGACATTGTTGATGTTGTTTCCATATAACGTCTTTCAATCATTGGACAGACACCTTCAATATATTCATATTTCTTTGATACAATGCCAGAACGAGATTCTAATGTGTACGCAATCGGTACATCACTTCCATATAATATATAATCCAGATGTTTCTTTGGTAAATCCTTTAAAGAAATGGATTTATCAATCTTATAGAAATCCAATAAAGCCTGAATTCTTTGCCATTCTAAATTCTGTGTATTTACAAAATTCTTATAATATTGAATACCACCTTGATTGATGGACTTATTCCAATCTGGTATTAATAAATCTAAATCTACTTTCTGCGTAAATCCTAGCCCTTTACAATCTGAACAGGCACCAAATGGTGCATTAAAAGAGAACAGTTTTGGTTCTAGTTTAGGAATAGAAAAACCACAGATTTTACATGCATAATTATTAGAAAATAAGATT
>JABUSD010000254.1 GCA_021442845.1 Holdemanella sp. | reverse complement strand
CAGGCCGCGCTGTCCTTTTCCAATCGGAGATAATAAATCCATAATACGCATCGATACATTTCCAAATGGCTGTTCCAATACAATTCGCTTATCTGGATAGATTGGCGTTAAATCTTCAAAGTTCTTTCTTTTCTTGGCAACTTCTGGATTGATTCCATTAATGGAATTGATAAAAGCCAATGCTCCATATTTTTCGGTCGGATTTTTCTGACGCAGTTTTCCTGATACAACATCCCCTGTCTTTAAATTAAATCGGCGAATCTGGGAATGTGCTAAATAGACATCATTTTCTCCCGATAGATAGTTATCACACCGAAGAAAGCCAAATCCGTCCGGTAATACTTCTAGAATTCCCGTTGCGATTTCTTCCGAAATATTCATTTCCTTTTTGACTGGTTCTTCCTGTTTAGGTGCTTCCAGTTCAAGTAATTCTTCAATCAGTTCACTTTTTCTTAATGTGGTAACACTTTTTATTCCTTTTTCCTTGGCAAGGATACGTAGATCTACCAAAGAGCTATTTTCCAATTCTTCCTTTGTCATATAGTCAACTCCTTTTTTAGAATATGAATAGTCCAATTGTATGCACAATAAAGGCAACAATCCAGGCAATGGAACACTGGAAAAGCACAATTCCAAATGCCCATCGTGTCCCCAGTTCTCTTTTAATTGAAGTGATTGCGGCCACACATGGTGTATATAATAAACAGAATACCAGCAGTGATGCCCCGGCTACTGGATGCAGATGGCTTGCCAGTAATGTTGAACCATATAAAATGGATAATGTGGATACAACACTTTCCTTGGCGATAAATCCAGTAATCAAAGCCGTTGAGATGCGCCAGTCATTGAAACCTAATGGTGTAAAGATTGGTGATATCAGACTGGCAATGGATGCGAGTATGCTGTTCTGTGAATCTGTTACAACATTTAAGCGAATATCAAATGTCTGTAAAAACCAGATAAGTATCGATGCCATAAAGATAATTGTAAAGGCCTTTGTCAAAAAGTCTTTTGCCTTTTCCCACAACAATAAAGACACATTTTTTAATCCTGGCATTCGATAATTTGGAAGTTCCATGACAAAAGGTACGGCTTCGCCTTTAAATACAGTACTCTTTGAAATATAGGCAATGAGTATTCCGATTAAGATTCCAAGCAGATATAATCCAATCATAATGATTCCACTATAAGCTGGAAAGAATGTCTGTACAAAGAATCCATAAATCGGCAGTTTTGCACTACAGCTCATAAATGGAATCAGTAAAATGGTAAGTTTTCTATCTCTTGATGATGGTAAGGTACGACTTGACATTACCCCTGGTACTGTACATCCAAATCCAATTAACATAGGGACAATACTTCGTCCTGAAAGTCCTATCTTTCTTAATAATTTATCCATCACAAAGGCAATACGTGCCATATAGCCGGTATCTTCCAATAAGCTTAAAAAGAAGAACAAGGTCACAATGATGGGAAGGAAAGAAATTACACTTCCAATTCCATTACAGATTCCATCCACAATTAAGGAATGCAAGGTACTGTTGACATGCATTGTGATTAGATGATGGCTGATAAAGGATGTTAATACATCCACCAATGAAGCTAATATATTTTGAAAATACGCTCCAATCACATTGAAGGTTAGATAGAATATACATCCCATAATTCCAACAAAGGCAGGAATGGCGGTATATTTTCCTGTTAAAATCTTATCGATATTCTGACTGCGTTCTCTTTCTTTGCTGGAAACGGGTTTGATGACACACTTTTCTACAACCCCTTTGATAAAAGTGAATCGCATATCCGCAATGGCAGCACAGCGATCCATGCCTCTTTCGTTTTCCATCTGCAAAATGATATGTTCAATCATTTCCTTTTCGTTATCACTTAAATGAAGGTTCTTTTCAATCTGTTCATCGCCTTCGACTAATTTTGTAGCCGCAAAGCGGATTGGAATGTCATATTTTCTGGCATGATCTTCAATTAGATGCATAATTCCATGAAGGCATCGATGGACCGCACCATCATGATCCTCTTCAATACAGAAATCCAGTCGTTTTGGCTTTTCCTGGTATTTGGCAATATGAATGGCATGGTGAATCAATTCCTTAACCCCTTCATTCCTAGAGGCACTGATGGGTACAACGGGAATGCCTAAAATGGATTCCATATCATTAATCAGAATAGAGCCTCCATTCCCTTTTACCTCATCCATCATATTTAATGCAAGTACCATAGGAACATCCAGCTCCATCAGCTGCATTGTCAAATACATATTTCTTTCAATATTTGTCGCATCTACAATATTGATAATTCCTTTTGGCTTTTCATTTAAAATATATTCTCGGGATACAATTTCCTCCTGTGAATAAGGAGATAAAGAGTAGATTCCTGGAAGGTCCGTTACAAGGGTATTGGTATGATTCTGGATTGGACCGCTTTTCTGGTCCACGGTAACGCCTGGAAAGTTCCCAACATGCTGGTTGGAACCTGTCATCTGATTAAATAAAGTTGTTTTTCCGCAGTTCTGATTCCCCGCAAGGGCAAATGTCAATGTAACATCCTCTGGTAAGGGATGTTCCCGTTTTTTGATATGATACTTTCCATCTTCCCCTAAACCAGGGTGTTCTGCTTCTTTCTTTCCAACCAGTTTATACGATTCATTCTTGGATAATGAAGGTATCACTTCTATTTCTATCTGTTTGGCATCATCTATACGTAGTGTCAATTCATAGCCATGAAGCCGTATCTCCAAAGGATCTCCCATTGGAGCAAACTTGATCAACTCCACTTCCACACCGGGTATCATTCCCATATCAAGAAAGTGGGCTCTATGATGTCCCTTCCCATTTACATGGGTGATACGGGCATACTGGCCAGCTTTTAATTCATTTAAATTCATTTTATCCTCACTTTGATGATTCCATTTTACACGAATTTATAAAAAATAAAAGAAAGAAGCCCTAATGAGCTTCCTGAATTAATATCGTTTTATATTCATTCTGTACATCGACAAATAGACTATAAATGTCTTCAAAGTAATCCCCTGCATTTTCGGTATTTTCAAACCAGATTGTACAATCCTTCAATTCGGATAGGCAGTCATATAAGGCATCCAAGTTGTTTCCATAATATTCTGGGAAATCAAATACTTTTTTTAGATATGCATGACTGGAATCCTTATCTACAAGTAGACTGGCATCAATATAATAATCCATACTCAATCCCCCTCATACAAACACTCAAAAGAGGCATAATGATCTTCTGTATAATAGATCCAGCCATCATTTGAATAGACAATGCGTTTTCCATTTCGATAAGTTCCATCAAAATCAATGTCACATTCCTTATATTTTCCATAAGGAAGATTTCCTTCCTTATTACTAAAGGTATCACCACCAATAGACATGCCCGGTGCTACTTCATCAAGATTTCCTTCACTAGCTACCCAGCCTAAGCTCTTTGCTTCCTTTTTGGTAATATAATTGGATGGCAGATGATCATATTCATGGATATAGGCAGCCACTTCTTCTTTTGATGTATAGATTCCATCTTCCTCTATCTGTGTAGTGGCTGGCTGTACACATCCGGTAAGGATGCATGTCACAAATAGAAGGATGGAGAACAATGATAATAGTCTTCGTTTCATTTAAATAATCCTCTGAATCAAGAAATGATATAAAATCAATCCCACAAAGATACCAATTCCAATCGCAAGGGGAATTCCTTTGGATGGGGATTGTTGACGAATCGCATCATTCGATTCATAGACAACATAGCTTTCCTGAGGTTTATCCTTATTATAGGAAATCGATATAGTTTCAGGAATCTGACTTGTAACATCTCCCATATCCATTTCAAAGATTGTCTTAACCTTATAGGATTTACGATTTACTATATATGAATACGTTGCGTAATACGATATACGCATCGAATTCTTGGAAGCACTTTTCCCTTTCATTGAAACAGATTCAAGTTTTCCCTTGATGGATACTCCCTTTTTTAATACTCTTTTTTCTCTATTCTCTTCCCTTTTTACTAAAACAATCATCGAAATCAAAAAGCCAAGAAAGCCTCCTACAATCACAATTAATAAATTCATAGCCTACTTCTTTCTAATTAGAATATTCATATCTACATTACCGGCAATTCCATTTACTTTACCTGTACCTGAATATTGCCACATGGCAAATTTAAAATCAAGCGTTGGCTGTTCAACATAGCCTGCATACCAGATTCCATATTTTTTGACATCATTAAAGAGAATCTGATTTTCAAGCCAGTCCTGATTTCCATAGACCATTGGTGTATAGCCTGCATCCTCGATAAAATCACAGAATCGTATAGCCATCTTTGTCTTCTGTTCCCTTGTTAAATCATTGATACGTCCACTGCCATCTAACATCGGTTCCATATCATAGGCGATCGGGTAATCCACTTTATATTCATTGGCCATCTGAAGCACGAAATCCACTTCTTCTTTGAGTTCCTCTTCATTGATTGCACTGGAATAAAAATACATTCCTACTTTTAAACCGGCATTCTTTGCGTTTTCAAGGTTTTTATACGCAAGGGGATCTTCATAAAGGACTCCGGTATTTCCATCTCGAAAGCCAACACGAATAATCGCAAAATCAATGCCTGCTTCCTTTACAGAATACCAGTTGATATCTCCTTGAAAGCTTGATACATCCACACCGACTTCACTTTCATATCCTTCTTTGATGATTTCCAGATATCCATCTGAAGATGTTGCGAATTCCTCTTTAATAAATCCATCATCTTTATGTATAAGATAGCTAATCCCTTTTATACAGCCTGTCAGCAATAAAGGGATTACAAGAATAAGGACACAAGGAAGAAGTAATCTTGTCCATCTTACTTTTCTACGTCTTCTTTTTTTCTTTGCCATGTACATATTCTATCATAGAAAAAAGATACCTAAACAAAAATTAGGTATCTTTTCATTTTATTTAAGAGAGCGATAATCGGTTAATTCAATATGATTAGCTTTTACCCAATTTTTTACTTCATCACAAGTAAATAGATAGGCATCGTATGCTCTTCCTTCTGTCAAAGAGGAAATCTGAAGAATATCATAATCGACATACCCTGGATGACAGGCAAATTCAAAGATTTCATCACTTTGCAGTTCTTCTTCACTAAAAGCATTCATCAATGTTTCTGGTGTATTATAAGAACCATCAAAAGGAACATTCGGCATCTTTGTACATCCAAATTTTACTTTCCCTTTAAATGTACCCATTTTCATTGTAAACATTTCACGGATAGGAAGTTCATATTTTTCAGCCAGCTCCAATTGAATCTTTTCAGCCCCTTTGATTAGACAGATTCCATGGTGAGAGTTTAAATGGTGTGGTTTCTGTCCTGTGACTTCTACAAAGCGATCATATTGTGCCTGTAATTCCTGATAGATTTCTTCTTCCTTTACATGGCTGGATTCTTTCAACATACCTTTATTGAAAGTACCATCTTCCTTGCATAGGCTTGGACAATTTGTCAATGGTTTTCCTACTGTCAGATTAAAATGGATTCCAACGCTCAAGCCAGGGTTTTCCTTCATTAAAGCTGCTGCATGTTCGACATAATCCATATTTGGCATCATTGATGTCGAACTTAAAATTCCATTTCTGTAACAATCCACAATCGCATAGTTACACCCTTTGGAAATCCCAAAATCATCTCCATTTGCGATTAATTTCATAGATATTATCCTTTAATAGCTGGTTCATCCTTATCAAATCCGAAGAAGTAGACAAGTGCAGCTGTACCAAACATAGAAATTGCCGATGCGATAATACTATTGATTAGATTGCTTGTACCACCAGCTACATATCCAAGGATTGATAAGAAGTTTGTTGCACCTAGTAGGTAAACCGTTACATGAGTAATACCTGCATATAGACCACCGATAAATCCACCGATTGCCAGACATACAAATGGTCGTTTATAACGCATACCAATTCCATAAAGAACTGGTTCTGTGATTCCACCAACAAATCCAGAAACGAAATATCCAAGTGCCAAAGATTTTTCCTTTTTGTTTTTTAAACGTAAGAATGCACCTAAAGCCATACCGAAGGCTGCCCAAGTTGCCATACCACCACCGATCATGACACATGAATCTGGATTACCTGCTAATAAGTTCATAATTCCTGTAATCAAGATAACCTGGTGCATACCTGTCATAACTAAGAATTCCCATAATGCTGCAATAATCGCAACTGCGATAAATCCACCATGAGAAGCTAATCCATTCAGTCCAGCTCCAACATAATCACCAAGAATGCTTCCTAATGGAGCTAATACACAAAGGGCAACTGGTGTCATGACAAGCATTGTAAGGAATGGTACAAAGATTGTTGAGATAACTTCAGGAATGTATTTCTTCATGAACTTTTCTACATATTTCATTAATGCCATACATAAGATGATTGGTAATACAGATTGTGAATAATCCACTAAACGCATTGGAATTCCAAAGACTGTAAATGGATTTCCTTCTGTTACTAATGTGATTAAACCAGGTGCAATCAAAATACCACCCATATACATTCCTAACATTGGTGATACATTTAATTTCTTAGCAGCTGCATATCCAATATAGATTGGCATGAAGTAGAATCCTGCATTGTATAAGAAATCAAATAATACATAAATATCACTTTCTGCTGTATACAATCCCAATAGATCCGGTCCAAACAATACATTTACTGTCTTGAACATCGCTGCTCCAATTAGAATTGGAATCATTTGTACCATTGTTCCTGATAAGTAATCTAGAATCTTAGCACCTGCACTCTTGAACGTTAACTTTTCATCTAAGTTTTCATCAATTCTTTCTGAAGATGCAAATCCACCGATTTTACATACTTCCGCATACACATTTGGAACTGTCTGTCCAATGATAATCTGGAATTGTCCTCCAGCTTTTGCGACACCAATTACACCATCTAAATTTTTGATTGCGTCTTCATTTGCCTTGCTGGCATCCTTCAAAGTTAGACGTAAACGTGTCATACAATGTGCAGCTGTACTCACATTGTCTTTGCCACCCACATTCTCTAGAATCTGAGCTGCTAATTCTGCATAATTTTTTGCCATATTCTCCTCCTTCTATTGGCTTAAAATATAAAAACCCCATAAACATATCAAAAATAGATATGCTTATGAGGTAATGCCCTATCGGTAACAATCCTCTCGACTACAGAGTCGATTCACATGCAACATTAAATATAACTTTTCTTCTTCATCGATATCCTTCTTTAATTTATCAAATATACATTCCTTAATATGGTCTACACATATGGAAATCTTTGGGAATTTCTCGACCATATCCTGATACATCTGTAAGTTTTCACTACTGATGGAATCGCTTTGATTCTGTCTGTTCAACATGAATTGAACATGGGTAACAAATCTAGAATAATTAAATCCGTCCTTATTAATATTTATATCCATATCCTGTTCAACAATCTTAGCTATTTCATCGATCAGCTTTTCTTCTAAATCATGATTCAAATCACTTCCATTTTCTTCACATTCGGCAATGTGTAGAGCGATAATAATCGCTTCATTCTTATGGAGCTTCACTTTAAACTGCTTCTGAATCCGTTCAATGGCCCATTTACCAACTTTGACTTCTTCTTCATAGATGAATTGGATATCGTTGGTAAATTTCATAGGGATATAGATATTCTTTCTTGCCCTTTCAATGGTAAAGTTCAAGTGATCAACAAGCAGGAAATATAAACTATCATCAATGGTCTTATTGATATGAATACGGGCATAATCCATAATATCCGTACATATATTCATGACATCTTCATCAATATCGCGAAACAATTGAAGATGTTCTTTCTTTACCTGATAGAAGGTACGATTGATTTTTGTTAAATCATCCAGTATGTAAGGAGTCTTAGGAAAACCAATTCCTTTTCCAAAGGCAATCAGTTCTTTGCCATTTCCATCAATACATAAAGCTACATTATTATTTATTTTCTGGATAACCTTCATACGCAACCTTCCTAGGATATAAAAAACTCTTCAAAACACCCACTCAAAAAAACATTTTGGTGGTAATGCCTCAAAGAGTAACAATCCTATCCGCTTTGATAGTAGCATTTTGTGATACTGTTGTCAATTTAGTTTTAAAAAAAGGATATAGTTTTT
>JABUSD010000055.1 GCA_021442845.1 Holdemanella sp. | reverse complement strand
ACTAAAACCATGAACAGGAAATAATAAAGTTCATATAAAACTCTCTCTCCTTCCTAAACAAATTACTTTAAAAAATACAGAAGATACAATCTTCTGTATTTTTTGTATAATGAACGAAAGGAGATTAATTATGAGTCAATTAAAAGGAAAGAAAATCATATTTTTAGGATCATCCGTAACCTATGGATATGCTGCAGGAGGTGTATCTTTTGTAGATTATATCAAAGAAAGGAATGAGTGCATTGTGATAAAAGAAGCAGTCAATGGAACAACTTTGGTGGATGAAGATGATACATCCTATATTTCTCGTATGAAACATATAAAAGATGAGGATGTGGATCTGTTTGTATGTCAATTATCTACCAATGATGCCACAAAGAATAAGAAATTAGGGAATATATCGGATGATTTTGATACAAAGACAGTTGCAGGTGCTATAGAATATATCATTGACTATGTCAACAAGCGATGGAACTGCCCGGTTGTATTCTATACAAATCCATATATACCATATGAACCATACCAGAATATGGTTCATCTATTACTGGATATTCAGAAGAAATGGAATATATATATTGTTGATATGTGGAATGATGTATCTTTTAATGAAATGGGACAGAAGAAATGGAAGGAATATATGGCGGATCCCATTCATCCAACAAAAGCGGGATACCTTGAATGGATTACACCAAAAATGGAAGAAATCCTTTATAAAATTGAAATGTAAGACAGTGCAAACTGTCTTTTTGTTTTGTATAATAAAAGAGTCGATATACTCGATTGAATATAACGAGGTAATTATGGTAAAGAAATATGATATGAAAATACGCGTATTTAATGAAGATCCGTATTTTGGAAAAGGGGTTGTTTATCTTCTGGAAGGGGTAGAGAAGTATGGAAGCGTTCTACAATCTACCCAGGCTATGAAAATGGCACCAAGCAAGGCATATAAGATTTTAAATCGAGCTGAAAAGGATTTAGGATTTAAATTGGTCGATAGCCAAACAGGAGGTAAGAATGGTGGTGGATCTTCTTTGACAGCGGAAGCAAAAGAATTAATAAGACGATATCACCAATTTGTAGATGAAGTGAATGCATATGCCAACAAGGCATTTGAAAGGTGTTTTTTGGATGAATAAGGAAAGATATCTGGTCATTACATTTAAGACAACGACAAAGGCTATGTATTTTGAAGATGTATCAAAAGGAAAGGTAGATGGAAGAATTATACCGCTTCCAAAAGAAATCGATGCCGGATGCGGGCTTGCCTGGGCAAGTAAAAATTTAGATGAAACATTCTGGAAAGAGTATGTTGAAAAGAATCGTCTGGATTATGATCAGATGGTGGAGGTTTTAATCTAATGGAAGATATTATTTTCTGTAAGAGTGGAGGCTGTTCTGCAAAACTAGGAGCCAAAGCTCTGGATAGTGTCTTATCGAAATTGACAAAAAAAGAAGACGAAAATCTATTGGTAGGCTTTGATCATAGTGATGATGCAGCTATATATAAAGTCAATGATGAATTGGCAATTGTATCTACATTGGATTTTTTCCCACCAATGGTGGAAGATCCTTATGTATTTGGACAGATAGCTGCCTGTAATGCGATGAGTGATGTCTATGCGATGGGTGGAGAGGTCAAAACATGTTTGAATATTGTCTGCTTTCCCGAAAAACTGGATATGAATATCCTTGGAAAGATATTACAGGGAGGAAATGACAAAGTATTGGAAGCAGGTGGAATCCTTGTAGGAGGACACTCCATCAACGATGAAGATATCAAATACGGGATGAGTGTAACTGGCTTTGTGAATCCTTCAAAGATATATACAAACAATGGAATTCAGTTTGGAGATGCTTTAATTCTGACAAAACCATTAGGTGTTGGCATTGTCATGGCCGCTAATCGTGTCAAGGCAGCTAGTAGGGATGCATTAAAAAAGGCAACAGATTCCATGACAACTTTAAACAAATATGCAGCCGATATATTAAAAGATTATGATGTGCATGGCTGCACGGATGTAACAGGCTTTGGCTTTCTTGTCCATTTAAGTGAAATGTTAAGTGGGAAGTATTCAGCTCTTGTCTATCACGAAGATATTCCCTATATCAAGGAATGTAAAGGATATATTGAAGAGTTTTATTTAACAGGGGCTGCTCAAAAGAATCGCAATTTCATGGATGGAAAAGTTTTATTCAAACATAAGGATTTCATAATGGAAGAAATTTTATTTGATCCACAGACGAGTGGGGGATTACTATTCTCGGTAAAAAGGGAAGATGCCAAGGAAATTGTAGAAAAAATGAATCAGTCAAATATACCAGCATGCATTGTTGGTGAAATCATAAATAAGAAAGAATATGATGTGGAGGTTATTTAATATGAAACATGTAGTAAATGCACTAGGACTTGCTTGTCCATTACCGGTGGTTAACACAAAGGAAGAAATCAAATCGATGAAAGAAAATGAAATCGTAGAAGTTCTTGTTGATAATGAAATTGCAGTACAGAACTTAACAAAGTTTTCTAATGTAAGAGGATATGATGTAAGAAGTGAAAAAATCAATAATGATGAATATCATGTATATATCACAGTAAAGGAAATAAAGAAAGAAGAAGAGGAAATTGTCTGTATGCCAAATGTTAAAGAAAATACAGTTGTAGTGATTGGAAGCAATGAAATGGGAAATGGAGCAGAAAAGCTAGGGAAATCTTTATTAAAGGCGTTTATCTTTGCCCTTACAAAACAGGATAAATTGCCAGATACAATGTTGTTCTACAATTCAGGTGCCTATATGACCATTGAAGGAAGTGATGCACTAGAGGATCTAAAGACTTTAGAAGCAAACGGTGTAGAAATCTTTACATGTGGTACATGTTTAAATTTCTATGAAATTACCGATAAGCTGGCAATTGGAAATGTCACAAATATGTATGACATTGTAGAAAAGATGAACAATGCGACAAAGATTTTAAAGCCATAATGGAAAATCTGGTTATTGTACGAGGTGGTGGGGATATTGCCACAGGTACAATCTATAAATTATATAAATCGGGATTTAAAGTATTAGTGCTTGAAATTGAGCATCCGTCTGCCATTCGAAGACATGTCGCATTCAGTGAAGCCGTATATGAAGGTGTTCAAAAGGTAGAGGATGTAACCTGTATTTTATCGCATTCCTTAGAAGAAGCTATTTCTTTTTTAGATGAAGGGAAACTAGTCATGTTTGTAGATGAAGAAGGAAATGCAATAGAAACTTTAAAACCAGAAATTGTTGTAGATGCGATTTTAGCGAAAAAGAATATGGGAACAAACCAATCCATGGCACCAATCACCATTGCTTTAGGCCCTGGATTTGAAGCAGGTGTTGATGTGGATATTGTTATAGAAACACAAAGAGGACATAATCTAGGAAGGCTCATTGAAAAGGGCAGTGCCATTCCAAATACAGGAATACCAGGACTGATTAAAGGATATGGCAAAGAAAGAGTGATTCATTCTCCTGCCAAAGGTGTTTTACACAATATCAATAAGATAGGGGATATTGTGAAAAAAGGGGATGTTATCGCAACGATTGGAGATGTAAAAGTCGAAGCTTCTATGGATGGATTATTAAGAGGATTGATTCGAGACGGCTATCCAGTTACAAAAGGATTCAAAATTGCTGATATCGATCCAAGATTGGAAGAATATGATAACTGTTTTACCATTTCAGATAAGGCAAGATGCATTGCTGGTGGTGTATTGGAAGCCATTTTATATAGACGAGGAAAACTATGATTTATTTTGATAATGCCGCTACAACACAATTTAAATCGGAAGCGGTTAAAAAAGGAATACTGGACTATCTAAACAATCCAGGCAATCCAGATCGAGGATCCCATGCAAATAGTTTAAGTGCTTCCAGAATGGTACTGAAGACAAGAATAAAACTGGCTACGTTTTTTGATTGTGATGACTTTGAAAAAGTTATCTTTACATCAGGATTGACCCAGAGTTTAAATACGGTTATTAAAGGACTTATTACTAAAAAGGATCATGTCATCACATCCATTTATGAGCACAATAGTGTATTACGACCCCTCTATCAGACAAACTGTGATTTAGATATTATAGAGGATATATATACAATAGAATCGTATATAAAGGAAAACACCAAGGCAATTATTTTAAATCATGCATCCAATGTAACCGGAGAAATACAGGATATTGCCTATGCAGGAGAAATCTGTAAAAAACACAATATCTTATTCATTGTAGATACAGGGCAGAGTGCAGGGCATATTGATATATCTATGAAAAAGAATCACATTGATATTTTATGTTTTTCAGGACATAAAGGATTGATGGGAATACAAGGAATTGGTGGTATCTGTATCAATACCGATGTGGATATAAAACCACTTGTTGTTGGAGGAAGTGGAATTGATTCCTTTAGTAAGGTACATCCATCCATCTATCCAACAAAATTGGAAGCAGGAACATTAAATGTACCAGGTATTATCAGTTTATATTATGCATTGGATTTTATTGATGAATATGGATTAGATACTATTTATAAACATGAAAAAGACTTAGAAGAATACTGTCTATCAAAATTAAGGAAAATAGATAAAGTGCATGTTTATAGAGAAAAAGCGAATACAGTGGGTGTCATCTCCTTTAATATAGAAGGAATGGATGCAGCGATTGTTAGTGATAAACTATCAAATAAGTACAATATATGTACAAGATCAGGGGCTCATTGTGCTCCTCTTGTTCATAATCATTATGGGACTAAATCCATGGTTCGTATCAGTTTTGGATTACAGAACACAATGGATGAAATCGATATATTAATAAAAGGATTAAAGGAAATTATTTATGAAGATTAAAAAAGAACTACCAGAGGTATTTGAAAGTTTTGTCCAGCAGAGAAAGAATTCTTTTCTTTCCGTTAAGGCATTAAAAGAGAAAGGGATTCCTGTTGTTGGAACATTCTGTACCTATTTACCACAAGAGTTTATCCTGGCTTCAGGTGCTGCCAGTGTTGGCTTATGTTCTACAAGTGATGAAACTGTAGGGGATGCCGAAAAGATATTGCCACGAAATCTATGTCCGTTGATTAAATCAAGCTATGGATTCGCGATTACTGATAAATGTCCATTCTTCTATTTCTCAGATTTGATTATTGGAGAAACTACATGTGATGGAAAGAAGAAAATGTATGAATATTTAGGTGAATTCAAAGAAGTGCATGTCATGGAACTTCCAAATAGCCAGAGTGAAGATGGACTTCAATTATGGATCAATGAATGCAAGAAGTTTAAAGAAGTGCTTGAAAAACGATTTGAATGTGAAATCACAGATGAAAAATTAATTGAAGCTACAAAGATTAAAAATGATGAAAGAGATGCTTTAAAAGCATTGAGTTATTTAATGGCAAATGAACCAGCTCCAATGTTAGGACAGGATCTGTTTAAAGTATTGTATGGATCTGGATTTAAATTTGATAAGAAAGCAGCAATTGAAGAAATTAAGGCTATAACAGAAAAGATTAAAGAAGAATATGCAAATGGTAAAATGATTGATAAACGACCACGTATTCTTTTAACAGGATGTCCTATAGGTGGAGCAACTGAAAAAGTAATTCGTGCCATTGAAAACAATGGTGGGGTAGTGGTTGCCTTTGAAAACTGTACTGGTATGAAAACCATCGATAAGAATGTAGAGTTAGAAGGGGATATCTATGAAAATATCGCAAAACGATATTTAGCGATTGGATGTTCCTGTATGTCTCCAAATCCAAACCGTTTTGAATTGTTGGGACGAATGATTGATGAATTTAAAGTAGATGGTGTAGTGGATATGACATTACAGGCATGCCATACATACAATGTTGAAACATATGGAATCAAACGATATGTTAATGAAAAGAAGAATCTTCCATATATTGCCATTGAAACGGATTATTCACAAAGCGATATAGGACAATTGGATTTAAGAATGGCAGCCTTTGTGGAGATGTTATAGTATGTATAGCCTTGGAATTGATTCAGGGTCCACACTCACAAAAGCTTGTTTATACGATGGAAATGAAATTGTTGAACTTTTATGTGTGCCAACCGGCAATAAACCACAGGAAACAATGGAATATGTATACAATCAATTGAAAAGAGAAGATTGTTATGTGGTAACAACAGGATATGGAAGAAATTTATTGGACACCAGTGATAAGAAGATAACAGAAATCAGCTGTCATGCTAAAGGTGCATTATATCTTCATCCATCTACGCGATTTGTCATTGATATTGGGGGACAGGACTGTAAGGTTATCAAGATTGATGAATATGGAAATGTCTGTGATTTTCTGATGAATGATAAATGTGCAGCTGGAACAGGTCGTTTTATAGAGATGATGATACGTGTCTTAAAGATAGAAGAATCTCTGGATGATTATGTAAGGGATGCCCATGCGATTAAGATGAGCAGCATGTGTGCTGTTTTTGCGGAAAGTGAAATGATTTCATTGTTAGCTAAGAAGTATGAATCCAAAGACATTGCCCTGGGTGCAATTGAGGCAATATGTGATAGGACAGCTAAGTTTTCTATGAAATTGAATCTGTTTGATGATATCTACTTCAGTGGTGGGCTTAGTGGATATAAAGTATTTGCCAATAAATTAAGTGAATATACAAACAGAACTGTATATACTCATGAATTAGGCAGTTATACAGGTGCAATTGGAGCTGCCATTATTGGATACCAGAAAATGAAAAAAGAAAGAAGATAGTATGATAATCGCATATATTGGATCAGGTGGTAAGACAACCGCCATCAAAAAGAAAGCACAAGAACTTATATCGATGAAGAAGAAAGTTTTAATAGTGACTTCAACTCATATGGCGAAGGAGGAGAATACCCTTGTCAGTGTTGATGTGAAAGAAATAAAAGAAGCCTTATTAAAACAGGACTGTCTTATGGTAGGAAGTGATTGTGATGATAAGATTGGGCCTGTTCCAATGGATGTATATTATGAAATCTGCCCTTTGGCTGATTATGTTTTAATTGAAGCGGATGGATCAAAACGTTTACCGATTAAATATCCCAATGAGAATGAACCGGTTATCTATGACAATGTAGATGAAATTGTTCTCGTTACCGGATTAAATGCGATAGGAAAGAAGTTTAAGGATGTATGCCATCGATATGCATTATACAATAAGGATGGCAATGAAACGGTAAAGGCAGAGCATATACAGGAGTTAATTCATATCTATAAAGAGAAATTAAAGGATAAAAAGATGACTGTCTATCCAACGCATGTTGATTCCTTATATACAAGAGTCATAGGAAAATTACTGGAAAAGAATCTTGATGTGAATTTGGTAGATGTAAACTGGTTTGAAGAAAAACCGACATTATTTATATGTGGGGCAGGGCATGTCAGTACAAGCCTTGTGGAAATAGCTTCTCATTTAGACTTTCATATCAAGGTCATGGATGATAGAAAAGAATTTGCAGATAGACATAGATTTCCTTCTGGGGTAGAAGTGATTTATGACTCTTTTGATAATTTAAATGCATATCTAGTAAACCATGCTTATTATGTTGTACTAACGCGAGGCCATAAAGATGATTATGAATGTGTAAAAAGGATATTGGCAACAGACTATACCTATTTAGGTATGATTGGTTCTAAAAAGAAAGTCATTAAAACGTTGGAACAGTTAAAGAAGGATGGCTTTGAAGAAGAAAAACTTGTATCAATTCATGCACCTATCGGTTTGGATATCAAAGCACAGACACCATCTGAAATAGGAATCAGCATTCTAGCCCAGATTATTCAAGTCAAGAATAGTAAGTTTGCTTCTTCTATATCCCATGAATTGCTTCATACTGATAAAAATGGAGTCTTGTGTATTGTCATTGATAAAAAGGGAAGTGCTCCAAGAGGTGTGGGATCTATGATGCTGGTGGGAAAAGATTTTACACTCGATACCATTGGTGGTGGAGAAGTTGAAGCTAGAGTCATCGAAGATGCCAGAGCATTAAAGGAAGATTATTCAATCAAGGAATATATTCTAGATAATGAAAGAAGCCGTGCTCTTGGCATGATATGTGGAGGCACGCAGAAAATTCTTTTATTGAACGAATTATCGGTGCGCAATCCCCTTCCTCAGTTAAAACAGGTAGGGGTCAAGCACCGTTTTATTGATA
>JABUSD010000391.1 GCA_021442845.1 Holdemanella sp. | reverse complement strand
CCAGCGTTATAGAACTTCCATCCATCGGATGTATTCACCCATTCATTGGAAGCCATTGCTCCACCCTTCTTCAGGTAATATTCGACACCCTTGTCAACAATCACTTCATCATCAGCCATGATACCCGTATCCATGTCTAGGTAATACCATGTAGCACCTTGCTTAAGCCATCCCTTGGCTTGCGATCCGCTGGCATTGTAGAACTTCCAACCATCGGATGTATTCACCCATTCATTGGAAGCCATTGCCCCATCCTTCTTCAGGTAATATTCAACACCCTTGTCAACAATCACTTCATCATCTGCCATGATTCCCGTATCCTTATCAAGGTAGTACCATGTAGCACCTTGCTTAAGCCATCCCTTGGCTTGGGAACCACCAGCGTTATAGAACTTCCATCCATCGGATGTATTCACCCATTCATTGGAAGCCATAGCTCCACCCTTCTTCAGGTAGTATTCTGCACCGTTATAGACAACGGATTCATCATCCTTCATGGCACCCGTTTCATCATCCATGTAGTACCAGATACCTTTCCATAGGATCCATCCATTGACAAGGGAATTATTGGATACAAAGTAATAATTTCCGTTGTTGTAGACCCATCCGTTTCCTACCCATGAACCGTCCTCGTTGAAATATTCAAATTTACCATCGATAAAGACAGTAAAGCCTGTACTGATGCTTCCATTTCTGAGCTGCCAGTACCATTTCCCGTTCTGATAGATCCACTTCGATTCCTGTCCGCCATTTATCATGTCAGCATCCTGATTAATGGCTGTTGCAGTATCTTCCGCATCGTTCCCTACAGTTTCCTCGATGTCCAACTCATCGGGAACTGCCATCTCCTGCTCCTGTGCAGGTTCTACTGAGCCAATAAGAGAAGCTTCATTGATATCCTGCTCTTCTGCCATGACTGGTGAGGATGCCATGCCTACCAGCATAGATGCAGCCATTAATGTTTTCATTAGTACTGATTTTTTCATAACCAACACCTCCTGATACCATTATACTATATCTCTATAGTATTAAATGATGCTATTTATGCTCATTTTCAGGTTATTTATTACATCTCTTAATATCCATCCCTTTTTCAGGTATTTTCTAACCATATAAAAACCTCCCAGTCCAGTGTTCAATTCTTTACACTGCCTACCAGGAGGTCATCCTATCTAACCTTTTATGATTTTGTTTCCTTGATATTGTATATAGCCTTAATTCCATTGACACCGTAACATGACAATCCAAACATCAATGAACAGCAGATTGTAATCTTTAAAATCCATGTAACCATCCATCTTGCCTTATATGTATCTTCTAAACGCATATAGATGAACTGTGCCCACATGCAGTATAGGGGAACAATCATGATCAATGCCTGTAATACAAGCATTGGTACAGCTGGATCTGTAAAATAGAAATATGGATTCATATATTTCTTCTTGGCAATGATTTTAGTAATCTGCTTTACATAAGGTGCAATGGTTCCCCCATTGAAATAGCCTAGAGCCCCAACTAAACCAATCGCAAACATGAACCATACCCCTAGAAATACAATCTTCTTTTTAACAAAGTGTTCCTTTTCTGTCACTCTTAATGTCTGTCCTAATGTACATAGGAAAGCAAATGTTAAGAAAGCAGCATAGATATATTGATAAAAAGGAATAATTGGATACACAATACAGAAGACAAAAGATATAAACATCATAATTCTTCCAAAATCATCGATGTTGTCTCTTTTTCTTTTTGAATAATGGATTCCAAATTCACCCATTGAAAAGATTCCAAAGATGAAATTCATGACTTTATGTGGAATCAAGGCAAGAAGAACACCAACACCAGCTATCCCACCTAATAAGACAATATTATTGGTAATACCTTGTGCTATCTGTTTTAATAATAAAGTTATAATGGACATTACCATTTGCATAATAAACACCCCTTCAATGTAACCATCATACAACAAATTGGATAAAAAGAAAAGTTTTGGACAATTTCCATGATTGCTTGTAGAATAGAATCGATGCGGAAAGGAATGAAATCTATGAAAATTATATTTTTAGATGCTGATGGAACGCTGTTTCATCCAAAAGGATTTATCCCTACAAGTGCCAAAGAAGCCATTTATAAAGCCCAGGCAAATGGACATAAGATTATTCTATGTACTGGAAGACAGAAATCTGAAATCTATGGAGATCTGACATCAATAGAATATGATGGTGTCGTACTTGGTTCTGGTGCTTTGGTGATGGCAAAGGATACAATCTTAAAAGATGTTGCCTTTAGTCAGAAACAGAAAGATATAATTATAGAATATATGTCTAGTCATTCCATTGGTTTTTTCTTTGAAATGAACGAAGGTTTATTAATCAATGAAGAAGGCATGCAGAAGATGGAAGAGATCTATATAAATTATTGTAAGGGATTGAGCGAAGAAGAAAAGAAAATCAATGGTGTAACAAGATTATATACAACGGTCATTCCAACAAGCTATGAAGATATGAAAACATGCAATGCCAATAAAGTAACCTTCTTAGAATCGGATATACCCTTTATTAAAATCAAGAATGATTTATCGGATACTTTTGATGTCATTCCCTGTACCTTTACCCCATTAGGAAAAGAAAGCGGTGAACTTGCCGATTTACATTTATCCAAGGCCAATGGTATGGATGTATTGATTGAATATTTTAATATTGATAGAAAGGATGTCATTGCCATAGGCGATGGCGAAAATGATATCCCCATGTTAAAGAATGCCCATGTTGCTATTGCGATGGAAAATGGTAAGGAATCGGTAAAAAAAGTAGCGGATTATATCACTTCATCCATTGATGAAGATGGGATATATAATGCATTTAAACACTATAATTTAATATAGAATGGAATAATCCATTCTTTTTTATGAAAGCTTTATGAAAATATGAAAATTTTATGAAAATTTTAAGAAAATCTTTATTAAGCGTTTTCAGTTGTGATATACTACTATGGAGTATTTATAGAAAAGAGGAAAGTCATGAAACAATTGATGTTAGGAAACAAAGCTTTCGCCAGAGGACTCTATGAAGCAGGATGTTCACTCGTTTCAAGTTATCCAGGTACACCAAGTACTGAAATTAGTGAAGAAGCATGTAAATACGATGAAATCTATGCCGAATGGGCACCCAATGAAAAGGTTGCCATGGAAGTTGCTTTTGGAGCGAGCTTAGCCGGAAAAAGAAGCTTTTGTGCAATGAAGCACGTTGGGTTGAATGTTGCCGCAGACCCATTATATACAGCAAGCTACACAGGGGTAAATGCAGGTCTAGTCATCTGTGTTGCCGATGATGCAGGAATGCACTCATCACAGAACGAACAGGATTCAAGACACCATGCGATTGCCAGCAAGGTTCCAATGATTGAACCAGCAGATTCAGCTGAAACGATTGAATTTGTAAAGAAGGCTTATGAAATGAGTGAAAAGTACGATACACCTGTTATCGTTAAGATGTGTACACGTATTGCCCACTCACAGAGCATTGTCGAAACAAAACCAAGAGTGGAACTTCCTGTAAAGACATATGAAAAGAACATTGCCAAATATGTCATGATGCCAGGAAATGCGATTAAAAAGCACCCTGTTGTGGAAAAGCGAACATTGGATTTAATTGATTTAGCCAATACGGACTATATTAATAAGGTAGAAGACAATGGTTCAAAGATTGGGGTTATTACCCATTCAACAAGCTATCAGTATACAAAGGAAATCTATGGGGATTCCGTAAATATCTTAAAGTTAGGAATGGTCAATCCATTACCAACAACATTGATTACGGATTTCGTAAAAGGATTGGATGAAGTCATCGTTATTGAAGAACTGGATCCAATCATTGAAAATCACTGCAAGGCATTAGGAATTAATGTCAAAGGAAAAGATGTTCTTCCAATGTGCGGTGAATATTCACAGAATCTATTAAGCAGCCTATTAAAAGGTGAAACAAAGGATACCGTTCAATTAGCTGAAACTTTACCAGGAAGACCTCCAGTCATGTGTGCTGGATGTCCACACCGTGGTTTGTTCTATACATTGAATAAGAACAAAGTCACTGTATTTGGTGATATCGGATGTTACACATTAGGCGCTGTTGCTCCATTAAGTGCCATGGAATTGACATTATGTATGGGTGCCAGCATTGGTGCTACTCATGGTTACAACAAAGCCTTAGGTGGAAACAACAAAGTCGTTGGTGTCATTGGTGATTCTACATTCATGCACTCGGGTATGACAGGGCTTGCAAATGTAGCTTACAACCAGTCAAATTCAACAATTATCATCTTAGATAATTCGATTACTGGTATGACGGGACATCAGCAAAATCCTACAACAGGATACAACATCAAGGGTGATCCTGCTGGAAAGATCAATTTAGAGGCATTATGCAAATCGATGGGATTCAACCGTGTTCGTGTTGTCGATCCATATAACTTAGCCCAGTGCGATGAAGCTATCAAGGAAGAATTGGCAGTGGAAGAACCATCTGTCATTATTTCAAGAAGACCATGTGCCCTGCTTAAATATGTAAAACATGATAAGCCATTAAAAGTGGATACGGATAAATGTAAGAGCTGCAAGATGTGTATGAAGCTAGGATGTCCAGCTATTTCCATGAAGAATGGAAAAGCTTACATCGATGCAACACAATGCGTTGGATGTAAAGTATGCCAGCAGCTATGCCACTTTGATGCGTTAGGAGGTAATGCATAATGACAACAAATATTATGATTGTTGGAGTTGGAGGACAAGGTTCCCTACTTGCTTCTAAATTATTAGGACATCTATTGGTATCAGAAGGCTATGATGTTAAGGTTAGTGAAGTTCACGGAATGTCACAGCGTGGCGGAAGTGTTGTTACTTATGTACGATTTGGTGATAAAGTCTATTCACCATTAATTGACAAAGGCGAAGCCGATTATATAGTTTCCTTTGAAAAGCTGGAAGCATGCCGCTGGCTTGAATATTTAAAGAAAGATGGTAAAGTTATCGTCAATACACAGCAGATTGATCCAATGCCAGTTATTACAGGAGTTGCGACATATCCAGAAAACTTGATTGAAAAAGTAAAAGATTTAGGTGTATATGTCGATGATATGGATTGTTTGAGTCTTGCCAATGAAGCAGGTTCATCAAAAGCTGTAAATATTGTATTAATGGGAAAATTATCAAAATACTTTGAAATCAGCGAAGCAAAATGGATGAAAGCCATTGAAGATATTGTCCCAGCAAAATTTCTGGAATTGAATAAGAAAGCATTTACACTAGGACGTAATAATTAGGAAGGGTTATACAATGACAAATTATTATCAAAAGGAAATCGAAACAATACCAAGAGAAGAGTTGGAAGCTCTACAGAGTGAAAGACTTGTTCAACAGGTAAAACATGTATATGAAAATGTTAAATTTTATCGCGATAGAATGATTGAAGCCGGAGTCAGCCCATCGGATATTAATGGAATTCAAGACCTTCACAAATTACCATTCATCACAAAAGATGATTTAAAGGATCAGTATCCATATGGATTATTAGGTGTTCCTCTAAAAGATTGTGTACGTATCCAGTCAACAAGTGGAACAACAGGAAAACGTGTCGTTGCTTTCTATACACAAGGTGATTTAGATATCTGGGATGAATGCTGTGCCCGTGCTATCATGGCCGCTGGTGGAACCAAAAAAGATGTTGTCCATGTATGTTATGGATATGGTCTATTCACAGGTGGACCTGGATTAAATGGTGGATCACACAAGGTTGGTTCTTTAACACTTCCAATGAGTTCTGGAAATACAGACCGTCAGTTACAATTTATGACAGACTTAGGATCAACAATCCTATGCTGTACGCCTTCCTATGCATTCTCATTGGCTGAATCCATTGAAGAAAGAGGACTAAAAGGAAAAATCAAATTAAAGGCAGGAATCTTCGGTGCAGAACCATGGACAGAAGAAATGCGTAAGGATATTGAAGAGTTATTAGGAATCAAAGCGTATGACATCTATGGATTAACTGAAATCTCTGGTCCAGGAGTTGCCTTTGAATGTGAAGCACAGGCTGGTATGCATATCCAGGAAGACCACTTCATTCCGGAAATCATCAACCCTAAGACAGGTGAAGTCTTACCGGCAGGTGAAGTTGGAGAACTTGTATTCACATGTCTGACAAAGAAAGCTTTCCCACTTCTTCGTTATCGTACTCGTGATTTATGTAAATTGACATATGAACCATGTAAGTGCGGAAGAACACATGTACGTATGCGTAAGCCTATGGGACGTTCGGATGACATGTTAATCGTTAAAGGTGTTAACGTATTCCCTTCACAGATTGAAACCGTATTGATCAACCAGGGTTATCGTGCAAACTATCAGATTATTGTTGACCGTATCAACAATAGAGATACAATTGAAGTTCATGTAGAAATGACACCAGAAATGGCAGCCGATCCAAATACATATAAAGAAGCTTGTGAAGCAAAAATTGCCAAAGGTCTTCTTGCGATGTTAGGAATCAAAGTCAATGTCAAAGTATTAAAACCAAAGACAATTACACGTTCTGAAGGTAAAGCAAAACGTGTCATTGATAAACGTAACCTATATACACAACAATAATTACTTGGGAGAATCGAAGGATTCTCCTTTTTTATATACAATAAAAAAAGAATCAGCTAATTTGCTGATTCTAAATCTTTTTCAAGACGATCAATGCCAACCTGGATACGGCGAAGCGTTTCTTCCTTACCGATGATATGAGCAATTTCAGTAGCTCCTCCTGGTGTCGACTGCTTACCTGATACAGCGGTACGAACGGGCCATAATACACGTCCATTCTTCAGTTCCATCTTTGCAGGAAGGGCCATCAAAGCATCCTGAATGGCCTGCATATCACTGAAATCCTCAATCGCTTCCAATGCCTTATACGCTTCCTTTAATGGTTCAATGGAATTTTCCTTTGTTGTCTTCATCTTCTTGTGCTTATACATTTCTAGATCATAGTCAACAAGGGTATCAAAGAAATCCACAAGCGGATTGACTTCATCGATATGGATGCGTTTAATACGCGACTGGATCAATCCCGCAATCTCTTTTAAATCAAAATCCCCTTTTACAGCTTCCTTTAAGACAGGTTCTACCATTGTATAGAACTTTTCAAATTCCATATTCTTGATATATTCCCCATTCATCCATGTTAGCTTATCAATATCAAAGATAGCTGGTGATTTTGAAATACGGGATACTTTAAATACCTGGATCAATTCTTCCAATGAATAGATTTCCTGATCCGTTTCTGGTGACCATCCAAGAAGGGCAATATAGTTGATGATGGCTTCAGGAAGATATCCCTTTGCCACTAGATCCTGGAATGATGCATCCCCATTCCGTTTAGAAAGCTTATGCTGTTCATCTTTCATGACTGGTGGTACATGTACATATGTAGGACGATTCCATCCATAGGCATCATAGACTAAGTTATACTTTGGTGTGCTTGATAAATATTCATTTCCACGCACAACATGGGTAATATTCATTGTATGATCATCGATGATATTGGCAAAGTTATACGTTGGAAATCCATCCGATTTGATCAATACCTGTTCTTCCAATACATCACCATCTACTTCAATGGTTCCATATACCATATCTTCATACACAGTCTTTTCAACATTTTCAATTGTCTGGCGAATGACATAAGGTGTCCCTTCATCCAGTTTCTTCTGTACATCAGCCTTTGAAAGAATACGGCATGGATCAATAAATTTAAAGGAATCCCCTGCTTCCTTACGCGCTGCTTCCAATTCACATTCCGTACAGAAACAGTAGTGAGCGCCCCCTAATTCCACTAGTTTTTCGGCATAGCCTTTATACATTGGTAAACGTTCAGACTGGATATAAGGGCCAAAGTCTCCACCGATATCGGGTCCTTCATCCCAGTTCAATCCACATGTCTTCATTGTGTCATAAATGATATCTACAGCACCTTCTACCTTACGTCCCTGGTCTGTATCTTCAATACGAAGCAAGAAATCGCCACCTTCATTTTTAGCGATTAGATATTCAAATAATGCCGTACGCAAGTTTCCTATATGCATATATCCCGTTGGGCTTGGTGCAAATCTTGTTCTTGTTTTTGTCATAAAAGTTCCTTCCTTTCACACTTGATTATTATACATGAAAATTATTAATTTTTATAGAAAGGTATTGAAAAAAGTTTTAAAAAAGTGT
>JABUSD010000147.1 GCA_021442845.1 Holdemanella sp. | reverse complement strand
GCCTGATTGTATAGTATTTCACAATATTTTTTTGCAGTAATTAAATCGGATTTACGAATCTGATCGAGTTTTTTAATCGCATCATGATTCATATTGATTTCAAGAATGTATTTTGATTTCATTTTCATATCCGGTGAAAGCGAACGGAAGTATTGTTCCATTTCAAAAGTGATACCCGATCCATTGGATAAACAGACGGGATGGCTTTTCAATCTTTCACTTGCCTTTACCTCATCAATTCTTCCTTGTAGATAATCCTTGATGAAATTCAACAATTCAATATTCTGTTCTTTTCCCCTTTTATCATCTAGACCTAAATCCCCATTCACAACCGATTGGAAAGGTTTACTTTGATAATTTCCAAACATCTGGGCTACGAATTGATCCGCCTGATCTAGAAAATACAATACATCCATGTCATGTTCTCGAACAATTTCAATTTGAGGAATATTGTCAATTGCAGCTGGATTGGTTCCATTGGCATAGTATATGTATTTCTGCTCCGGCTTCATATCGGCTACATATTCATCTAAAGTGATATACTTTGACTTTTTACCAGAATAGAACAACAACAGTTCACCTAAACTCTCTTTTTTCTTTCCATAGTCATCCATAGCACACACTTTTAAATGATGTCCAAAATTCTTATGGAAAGCTTCATAGTCTTCTCTTTCATTTTTCAACATTTTTAAAAGCTTATTGCGAATCTTCTTACTCAAATTGTTTTGAATAATCGCAAGCTGTTTTGTTTTCTGAAGCATTTCACGAGAGATGTTTAAAGATAGATCCGGTGAATCCACAATACCTTTTATAAAATTAAATTCCTCAGGAAGAATTTCCTGACAGGATTCCATAATTCGAACATTTGAACTGTATAGTTCAACACATGGTTTAAAGTCATCCGTTCCATATTCATTTGGCTGTTCAGAAGGGATGAATAGTAAAGCTTTATAGTTAACACTTCCTTCTATATTGGCAGTAATGATAGTTTGTGGATCCTTTTTTTCACCAAAGTGTTCTTTATAGAAATTGACCTGCTGATCATGTGTGACTTCTTTTCTGCCGCGCTGCCATAATGGCACCATGCTGTTTAATGTCTCATAGGACCACTCTTCTTCAAATTCTGGGTTATTCATGTCACATCCCTTCTTTAATACAGGATGTGGCATATATAACTTGATTGGATAACGAATATAATCCGAATATTTCTTTACTAATTTATAGATTGGATATTCCCGTAAGAATTGATTATATTCATCACTTTTTTCTTCCAATTCGGGACGGATATGTAAAATCACATCCGTTCCGACGGTTTCTTTCGGGTACGATTGGATAGTAAATCCATCCACACCATTTGATTGCCATCGATAGGATTCATCACTTCCTGCTTTCTTAGAAACAACTGAAATGTGATCGGCTACCATAAAAGCCGAATAGAATCCAACGCCAAATTGTCCAATCAGGCTATCGACATTCTGTGCTTTCATCTCTTCACGGAAGCTTAAAGATCCACTTTTCGCAATAGTTCCAAGATTGTTTTCCAATTCCTTGGCATCCATGCCAATTCCATTATCACGGATTGTCAACAATCTATTCTGCTTATCGATTTGAATCAATATCTCAAAATCTTTTTCATTTTTTATATCTTTTTCAGACAAAGAAATGTATTTTAATTTATCCATGGCGTCGGATGCATTCGATATCAATTCACGTAAGAATATTTCTTTTTGTGAATAGATTGAATGAATCATCATATCCAGCAGATGTTTACATTCTGCCTGAAACTCAAAACTAGCCACTACAAAGTCTCCTGTCCTTTTGGAACATCTTTATATGGAGATTCTAATGGATTCTTTCTTTCCATCGCATCGTAATGTTTTACTAAGAATGGTTCTACTACGTGATAAAGTAGTTTTCCATCCAAATCAAAGAAAAACACAATAAATAAACCAACATATGTAAGAAGGCCGATTCCGCCTACAACTTTTGCAGCTTTAAGTGCCATTTTAATTTTTCTTCTTGTACTCATAAAATCCTCCTTACACTACCAGCTCATATCATCATCAAAATCAACCAGTGATGGATCAAGCGGTGTCTCCTGCATAACCGTTGTCATATAGTCATTGATGACACTACGAATTTCTGATTTTGGAACTGTTCGCTTATCTGGAAGAGCATGCGGTATCCAGATGGCATGAATATCTCTTGCACGGAATTCATCTTCAAACAATCCATGACATCCCTGCATTCCTTTACAATGCAGCTGGTCATACATTATAACCATATCACAGTGGAATTTCTCCATGTTTTCCCATAATTCAAAAACGTGCTGTAAACCACCAACTACCATACGTCTCATTGGTGCCCATTCATGATAGATTGCCATATCTTCTAATGCATGTTCATATGAATCTGTACGGATTTCCATATCAAACATCAAAGAGTCCATATTGATGACTACATTCAATCCCCAGCAGTTATATGCCCATGTTGTCCAGTTTGAATAATATATAGGGGCACATGACCAGGCAATAACTCTATGTCTTGTCATAGGGAATGTTTCAATCTGGTTTTCAACAGTATAGTTCATAATCTTACGAACTCTCTTATCCATGTCATGCCAGATCTGTCTGTCACCATCCTGTGAGTAGTAGATACGATATAAAGCCTGTCCTACACTGTTGACTGGATAGTAGTTTGTATTGGCAGCCACATCCCATTTTTCCCATTCAAAACGCTGGAGTTTATTTTGTCTTTCAAGATTTCGTTTCAATTCTTCCCAATTGAACTTGACTCCCATTTCTTTTTCAATAAACTGCCATGCTTCTTCAATTTCTCTCATACAGTATTTAACCAGTGATTTATCATCAAACTGCATTGGCTGAGGCATCGCAAACAACGGCTTATTAATCATCCAGTCCTGTAGAATCGATGTAGCAACCGAACCATCACAGGCTTCGTTTGACGTAATCACAATCGGGCAGTAATCTGGCATATCATCCGCAATGAAAAGACCACATTCAGCCTGACACATTGGACATGGATCGCCTGGAAGGCCGATTCCCTGAACCGCATCAATATAATTTAAAACAGTGTGATTGTTTACGTGACAAGTAACTAAATATGGAATCATCTGTAGTGGAATGTGATCCAATTGATCCATATATGGATAGAAGATTCCACCCCATACCGTTTCATCATGTCCAACAATGCGATCATGAAGTTTTTGATCTCCTCCTGATCTTGATACATCGGCTTTCAACATTGTCATAAACTGATAGATTGTTTCTGATGCCATACCACGATAATGCCAGGCAGTTGCTCTTAGAGCTGGTCCACGTAATCCTTCCAGACCACGATCATACCAGTGAAGCACTGGAAGATAAGTTTGTCCTAACCAGCGATAACGCCATACACCTTTTATAAATGTGACAGGGCCTCCATATTTCATGATGTCACCAATCATTGTCGCATAGGTATATAGCCAGATATTATTGAAATAATACATCGTATCTTTAATACCACGCCATTCTCTGTGTTTATATAGCCCTGTATTTCCAATATATAAATCCCCTAGACGTCTTTCTCCATGTGGCTTTCCATAAACAAAGTCGTTTGCGATTTTCTTATAATCGACTTCTTTAACCGTCTTTACAGCAGAAAATAGGGTTTCCTTTACACTTTTAATCTTCATTTTCTGCCTCCTTATCCTTTATTTTGAAGTTGTTTAATTTCAACGCTTTCAACAAATGCCTGGAATCGAGTACGAAGCTGACCCGAAGCATTGTTGCGATATTCTTTTTCAATAGAGCATACTGGATATCCATAATCTCTATTCAATACAATTGTGTCAATCGTTCTTTCGTAGCTCCAATATTCACAGAATTTATTGGATACAACAACAATACCATCCGCATTGTATTCCTTTGCAGACTTCGCAATGACTGCTTTTCTGTCTCGCATTTCATTTTGTCCCATAAAACGAGGACATTGGCTTGTCTGTAGATAATGTCTTGCGATAGCCTGAAGTGGTGTTTCTCCTTCTTTGATTTCAATTGGAATTCTTGATTCAGCCGATCCGTAACAATAGCGGTCATAAACCACTCTTGCACCACAGCTTTCAATTAATTGAATAAAGTCTGGATCATCATTCTCTCCGCCTGCAACAATAACCTTAATCTTGAAATTCTTTTTCAAATCCGGTTCACGTGTCTTCAACTCTTCTGCTGTTTCGCGTAGCTTATCAATGATTAAATGTTTTGGACACGTTAATGTTGTCAGCATAATTATCGCAAATTCAGTTCCTGTAATCGTTGGGTTATCTAATTTTCTATATTCCCCAATTTCATTGATTAAATGACATACTTCATTGTGCCTTTCAATTGTCTGCAATAACGCTTCATCGGATGTATCAACTCCATAATTATTCTTTAAGAAATCCAATACATGAATTTGGAGCTGTTCTGTAAAGTGATTAATACTATTCTGTGTTTTCTTAAATGGTACATCGGTAAATTCAACTTTAAATTTCTCATTTTGAATGACTTCCATACCCATTTCCTTTAAATGTTCCTGAAAACGGCAAGTCACTGTACATGTTTCGGTTGCCAGCTGTGCATCCAGAAAATTGAATCCACCTTCGATTGCTCTTTCAAATAGGCATCGTCCATAGTGGCATGTACGATTTGACATATAATATGTAGCGATATCTGGAGAACCACTTCGTGGTGCACGTAGTCTGACACCAAAGCAGCCAGGTAAATCAAGTAATACTTCTGGCATGAAATAACAGGTATATCCTAAAGCTAATAACCCTTCTTCCTTGCCTTTTTTTACTAATTCATTGTTGGCTTCCTGTAGGAGATTCTCAAAGTAAATCAGATTTTTTAAATCTTTCATAATAACTCCTTTTATGTTATGTTTATCCTATAGATTTGACAGAGGAGGTTTAACACAATATGTCACATTCACACGATCATTCACATCACCATCATGATATTCCTGCATCAACGGATGAAAATGTAGCTTTGCTAGCTTATATGCTTCATCACAACGAACATCATGCCGAAGAGCTTCATGAACTTGCTCACAATCTTGATGGTGATGTTTCAAACTTAATCCATGAAGCTGTTTCATTCTTTGAAAAAGGAAACGAGAAACTAGCCCAAGCGCTTGAACGCATGCAGAAAGAAGGTTAATCATGTGTCTTTCATCTGTATATGTGATTAAAAGTGATAATGACAAGGAATTACTTGTCAAGAATATAGCAGGTGTTACCACACATGAAGATGGAAAGATTGTTCTTACCAATCTAATGGGTGTTCCTACTACCGTTTATGGTCAAATCGTTACTGTCAATTTAATGGATAATTACATCTATATTCGTACCAGAGAGTAAATCTCTGGTATTTTATTATTATTTTTTAGTTTTTTTCCCAAAGTGAAGTTCTTTTAATCCTTCTACTTCGTCACAAATATCCTTCAGTCCACAGCTTCCGCATTCCGTTGGCATTCCCTCTAGAATCTTTGATAAAGATTTAGTGATATCCGTTACTTTTTTTGCGGTATCCTTTAAGGCGGAATAATCAACATCTGGTGCTGTAACAAAGATTACTTTTGCGTTTCTAACATTTTCATTCTGTTTGTAGTGTTTGATAAAAGTATCTCCAATACGTTCAAATGAAATTCCTTCTTTTATTGCTTTTTTGCTGATACGTACCTGTTCTCGACTTGTCTGTCCAGATGTACGTACCATATACCCTACTGGAAAAACGTGATATTTGATAAAGTCCATTTCCTGAATGGCTCTAAAAGCTGTTTCTGTATCAAATTCATCATCACTTTCAATATCCGTTGTCAACAACATTGTAATGCGTACATAAGGAACCGATCCTTTGATATCTTTTAAATCAGGGCCATAGACAATTACTTCATCTCCGTTAAAGTATTTTGAATCTGTGGTAACCATTGTATAGTTTAGTGCCTGTTTGCCATCCCCACCTAATTCATACGCCATTTCTTTTTGTAGAATTAATTCAAAGCTTTTTGTTTCTGGCCATATTTTCTTAGGATTATACGCATATGATTTTGATGTGCTTTTTCCAATTAGTTCATTTGTCTTTTCAATTAATGTATCGTATAAAATCATAGACTAAAATTTAATATCTGTTTTCTTACAATCATAAACAGCATTCATACCTTGATAAAACAGATATTATAACTCCTTGAATGTTCGCTATTTTTAGAATAATTTTAAATGCTGTTCCTATCGTTATGCTCCTCCGTATCAGACAATTAAAGAGCAAGCCCTTTCTGACGTGCATATTCAGCCGCTCCAAGAGCTCCCATCAACTGTGGATCTATTTTTAAATCGATAACTTTTAATTTAAGAACACGTTCGATAGCTTCTTTAAGGCCATCGTTTTTAGCACATCCTCCCGTTAATGTAATACTATTTGTAGCACCTGCTTTTTTAGCCATAACAAAACATCTCTTCGCAACAGCCATCTGAATACCGGCTGCGATTTCTTCCATTGGTTTTCCTTCCCCAACTAAAGTGATAACTTCTGATTCAGCAAATACTGTACATTGTGCAGAAATTGGAATTACATTTTTAGCACGTAAAGATAATTTAGAAAAATCCGATAATGACATTTCAAATGAACGAGCCATGGCCTCATAGAAACGGCCTGTTCCTGCTGCACATTTGTCATTCATTGCGAAGTTTTTAACAGTTCCATCTGTATCAACAGAAATACCTTTAACATCCTGTCCACCGATATCGATAATCGCTTTTACACTTGGATCGGTTACATGTACACCCATAGCGTGGCAAGAGATTTCCGAAATGTTTTCATCGGCAAATGGCACTTTATTACGTCCATATCCAGTCCCAATCAAATAAGCTAACTCTCTAGAGTTTGATAAACCTACCTGATTTAAAACTTCCTGCATAGCGGCTTCTGCGGATGCCTGTGAATTGATTTTACTGCGAATTGTCGTATTTGCTAGCATTTTTCCTGTTTCATCTAGAATAACCGCTTTTGTGTAAGTTGAACCTACATCACATCCACCAAAATATTTCATAACTTTTTCTCCTTGTTTCTATTATTTTAATTGTTACCATATTACATCATCATCAATTTCAACTAGAGATGGGTCAACTGGTTCTGCTTTCAAGACAGTTCTCATGTACTCATCGACTTTGCCTTTCCTTGTAGTACATAGATCCATCAAGTCGTGTTCAATCCAGATACATAATACTCTGAATGCTTCTACCTGCTTCCATTTAAACCAGAATATCCGTTAAGAAGCTTGCATAGTAGTGAGCTAGACATGACTATACGATAGCATCTTTCCGTTCTCTATTTCTAATATAATTCGATTATATTCCCATCTTTTCTAACGCCTCACGTGCCCCCTTTAATACGGGTGCATCATCACATAGTTCAAAAATACTTTTCCCCATAATATCATTTATGGCATGGGCATTATCTGCAGGAATGATACTCAGTATTTCTGTTCCTTCCACTTTGATATATGGTGCCAAAGAAAGATCCTCAATACGATTAATGATGGCACCACATTTTTCGTACATGACTAATTCGTCTGCAACAGAACGAATTGTCTCAATGACTTTTGTTCCCTTACGACTTGCATCGGATACGAGAATCAAGTGCGACACTTTTTCCATGACTCTTCGATTAATCTGTTCAATACCTGCCTCACCATCAATCACAACATAATCAAAATCTCGGCTTACCATTTCAATTACTTCTTTAAGATATGCATTGACGGTACAATAGCACCCTGCTCCTTCTGGTCGGCCAATAGCTAAAAACGCAAAGCGATCATCTTCAATCAAAGTGTCAAAAATACGAAATCTTGCCTCTCCAAGTAATTCAATAGCTTCCTGTCCTGAACCATTTTCGGCTGTTTCAATGATTTGTCTTCGAATATCATCCAGTGTTTCTTTTACTTGAATACCAAGTGCAGTGGATAATCCAACTGCAGGATCTGCATCAATCGCAAGAATACGAGCTTCTGAATATTTTTCCGAAAGCACTCGTACAAAGGCAGATGAAAGAGTTGTTTTCCCAACTCCACCTTTTCCTACAAGAGCGATAATTTTTGAATTTTCCATTCTCTTCTCTCCATTTCCTCCTTAATCTATATAGGGATATATACAAAATGTATCAGAATCGACAAATGATATAAAAACTACTTTTGTTAAATAATTTTGATTTATACACAAAAA
>JABUSD010000417.1 GCA_021442845.1 Holdemanella sp. | reverse complement strand
ACCCGTTGGAAAGTTAGTCCATGATTTAAAGGAGAATGACTACAATAAGATTCATTATGAAATCATCAAAGAAGCTGTAATGAAAGAAAAGAAGGAGGATAATGAAATGCACCTGACAATGGAAGATATATACAATGAAGGACTGGACTTTGGAAAAGCGGAAGGCAAAGCAGAAAATAAGATTGAAACGGCTATCTCTATGTTGAAAAAGAACTTTTCGATTAAAGATATAATGGAGATATGCCAGTTAAGCAAAGACAAAGTATTAGAACTTCAGAAAACACTATAAACGGATAGAGCAATCTATTCGTTTTTTGTGTTATAATAGTACGCATGAATCAAGACTCATTATTTGAAACAAAAGAGGATTTAAGGCCACTAGCGGATCGAATGCGACCAGAGACATTGGATGAATATGTTGGACAGAAACAGCTTGTTCAAAAAGGAAATCTATTGTGGACTATGATAGAAAACGATCAGGTAACATCTATGATTTTCTGGGGACCTCCAGGGGTTGGAAAGACAACGCTAGCTCGCATTATTGCCAATCAGACAAAAAGTTTTTTTGTTGATTTTTCTGCGGTTACCAGTGGTATAAAGGAAATCCGGGATGTGATGAAACAGGCGGATCAGAGAAAAATTTTAGGGCAGAAGACAATTCTGTTTGTTGATGAAATCCATCGCTTCAATAAAGCACAGCAGGATGCATTCCTTCCTTATGTTGAAAAAGGAAGTATCATTTTGATTGGGGCTACAACAGAAAATCCTAGTTTTGAGATAAATAGTGCCCTTTTATCCAGATGTAGAGTGTTTGTATTAAATTCGCTGGAAACAGATGATTTAAAAGATCTGATTCAAAGAGCTATCACATCTTCAAAAGGGCTTGGGAATTTAAGGATTCATATTGAAGAAGAAGATATTGAAGCCATTGCCACGTTTTCTAGTGGAGATGCACGCTTTTGTTTGAATACACTAGAAATGGTTGTGTATAATTCTCCAAGTGAACTGGATGGGATTCATGTTTCCAAAGAAATATTAAGGCAATGTCTTCAGAAACGTTCGCTTTTATACGATAAGAACGGAGAAGAGCATTACAATATTATTTCAGCTTTGCACAAGAGCGTAAGAAATAGTGATGTACAGGCATCAATCTATTGGCTTGCTCGTATGCTGGAGGCTGGTGAAAATCCATTATATGTTGCCAGACGATTGATTCGCATGGCAAGTGAGGATATTGGAATGGCTGATTCCAGGGCGTTAGAAATCTGTGTGGCTGCTTATCAGGCAAGTCATTATTTAGGCATGCCAGAATGCAATGTGCATCTAACGCATGCCGTTGTATATCTGGCATTAGCACCTAAATCAAATGCATTGGAAGTTGCCTATATGAGTGCAAAAGCAGATGCGATTAAGACATTGGATGAGCCAGTTCCGCTTCATATTCGAAATGCGCCAACAACGCTTATGAAAAATTTAGGCTATGGAGATGGTTATGAGTATTCGCACGATTATGAGTTTAGAATGACGGATATGCAGTGTCTACCCGATCGGCTTATCAATCGGGAATATTATAAACCTACCGATCAGGGATCCGAAGTAAAGGTGCAAAGACGGCTAGAACAGATTAAGGCGATTAAAGCACAAGTTAGAAGAGATAGGAGGATGAACAAAAAATGATTATAGAAATTCATTCTTTAATAGAAACACAGAAATTTGCCCAGAAGATGGCATCGCTTGTACAAGGGAAACAGATAGTCATCACATTAGATGGCGATTTAGGGGCTGGAAAAACAACGTGGACGCAGGCATTTGGAAAAGCCTTAGGGGTTAAATCTGTGATTAATTCACCAACGTTTACAATTTTAAAATCATATAAACAGGCAGATGGCAATCCTTTGCATCATATTGATGCATATCGTTTAGAAGGAATTACTCAAGATCTTGGATTTGAAGACTGTTTTGATGAAGGAATCTGTGTCGTTGAATGGTCTCAATATATTGCCGATCAATTGCCAGAAGATCGTTTATGCATCTCAATTGAAGAGGGTATTGATGAAGAAAGAAAAATTGAACTAGGGTATACAGGAAATCTTTCAAAAGAGATTGTGGAGGCATATCATGATTAATCTTTGTATGGATAGTGCCTATAAGCACTTAGTGATTGGATTGTATAAAGATAACGAATTGATAGATGGAGTATCGTTTGAAGCATTCAAGAAACAAAGCGAGACCATCTTTGTAGAATTGAATCAGTTATTAAAGAAAACGGGATTGGATTATAAAGACATTGACCGTATTGTCATAACGGATGGACCTGGTAGCTATACGGGAATTCGTATTGCGATGACGATTGCCAAAGTTCTTGCTTCGCAGATGAAAAAGGAACTATGTTGCATCTCTACAATGCAGTTATATGCAGGATTGGATGATAGTGCCAATGTCATATTGGATGCACGTTCAAAAAGAGCCTATGTTGCTCATGTAGAAAAAGGAAATATCGTTGGAGATACAAAGATACTTACAGTGGAAGAACTTCCTCAGTTCTTAAAGGAAAATCCAGGTACGCTTTATGGAGATGGATATCTTTTGGGAATGGAGGCTCATGAGAATAACTTCTTGAAGAATTTTATTGATGTGCAGGATCAATATCGAAAGATTGACAGCATACATGCTTTAGTTCCCCAATATTTAAAAGAAAGTGACTCTTACAAAGTATGATCTTCAGAGAAATGGATACATCAGATATAAAGGATGTCTGTGAATTGGAAATAAAATGTTTTATAGACCCTTGGAATGAAAAAGATTGTATAAACGAGTTAGAGAATAATCCATTCTCACATGGATGGGTATTGTTTGAAAAAGAAAAAATGATAGGATATGCCTTTTTATGGGAAGTGTTTGAGACAGCTACATTGGCTCGAATTGGAATAGATCCAGAATGCAGACAAAGAGGATATGGGTCCTATCTGATGGAGCGCCTTTGCCAAAGAGCGAGAGATGAAGAATGTGAATTTATGACACTGGAAGTTAGGGAATCCAACGAAAAAGCAATTCGTCTATATAAGAAATACGATTTTATTCAGGTTAATGTTTCAAAGGGTTATTATCCCGATGGTGAAAATGCCATCATCCTGACAAGAGCGTTATAGGAGGTTGGACAATGATTATATTAGGAATCGAAAGCAGCTGTGATGAAACAGCTGTCGCGATAGTAAAAGATAAAAAAGAGATATTAGGATCTGTTGTTGCTAGCCAGATTGATGTGCATAAGGAATTTGGAGGCGTTATACCAGAAGTTGCTTCAAGAATCCATGTGGAGAATATTTCCTATTGTATAGAAGAAGCGTTAAATCAGGCAAATATGCGTATGGAAGATATTGATGCGGTTGCGGTTACACAAGGCCCTGGTCTGGTTGGATGTCTTCATGTTGGCGTACAGGCAGCTAAAACACTGGCTTTTGCTTATCATAAGCCACTTGTACCTGTTCATCATCTAGCCGGGCATATCTATGCCAATGAGCTTGTAGTGGATTTAGAATTTCCGGTACTAGCTCTGGTTGTATCTGGAGGAAATTCAGAACTTGTTTATATGAAAGATGAAACGAGTTTTGAAATATTAGGACAGACACAGGATGATGCGATAGGAGAAGCCTATGATAAAGTAGCCCGTGTTTTGGATTTAGGATATCCAGGAGGACCAAAGATTGATAAGCTTGCCAGAGAAGGGAAACCAGTCTATCAGCTGGCAAAACCAAAAACACAAGGGAAATACGATTTCAGTTTTTCTGGGTTAAAGAGCAGCGTATTGCAGTTTATCAAACGCATGGAAAGATTGAATCAGACATATGAAAAGGCCGATTTAGCCGCTTCTTTCCAGGAAGCTGCCTTAGGTGAAATCTTTGATAGGGTAAAGGCTGTTTTGGATGATTATCCAGATGTAAAGCATTTCGTGGTTGGTGGAGGTGTATCTGCCAATTCCAGACTGCGTGAAAAGATTGCAGAGCTAAATAAATTGTATCCGCATGTCACATTTACCGTGCCACCGATGTCATGTTGTACAGACAATGCCAATATGATTGCAGTTGCTGGTGAAATCGCATATCTAAGTGGTAGAAGAGCGGATGATAGTTTAACAGCCAATGCGGGTCTTGAGATAATGTAAAATATATGTAAAGACTTTGTAAAATTAAACAAAATTAGTAAAAATTATGTAAAATAGAGGTAAAGAAATACCTCTATTTTGCTTTCCAAACGTTTTTTTTTAAAGTAAAATAAGGGGTATAGGAAAGTCGATTTTTATTCGGCCACATATGTATTAGGAGTGAGAGAAAATATGATCGGTGTCATAATTGAACTGATGGGAGGACTAGGACTATTCTTATCAGGTATGAACATGATGTCACATGGTATTGAGAAGGTTGCTGGTAACAAGCTTCGTTCTATCCTGGAAGCATTTACAAAAACACGTTTTTTAGGATTGGTAGTAGGTTTATTCTTTACAGCTGTTATCCAATCATCAAGTGCTGCAACAACAATGGCTGTCAGCTTTGTAAACTCAGGGTTGATGACTTTAACACAGGCATGTGGAATCATTCTTGGTGCCAATATCGGTACCACTGTAACGGCTTTATTGGTTGCCTTTAAACTAAGTAAGGTTGCACCAATCTTCGTTTTATGCGGAGCTATCATGGTGAATTTCTTTAAAGCACCAATGGTTAAAAAATCAGGTGAAATCGTATTAGGATTTGGTGTTCTATTCATGGGTATTACAGCCATGAGTTCAGCTATGGGTGTATTAAGAGATATGCCAGTAGTCATTGATTTCTTATCAAACTTTACAAATCCTGTATTAGGTGTTGTACTTGGTCTTGTGATTACTTCTGTTGTACAGTCTTCATCTGTAACAGTATCCATTCTGGTTGTAATGGCATCACAAGGTTTAGTTGATTTAAGAATCTGTATGTTCGTTATCTTAGGATGTAACATCGGAGCATGTACTTCTGCATTGTTAACAGCCATGAATGGTGGAAAGAATGCTAAGCGTACTGCATTAATCCACTTATTATTCAATATCTTCGGTACGATCTTAATGTTTGTATTGCTGCTTGTTGCAGGAGACTTCATTGAAAGTATTATCCTAGCTGTTACTGGTGGTGGAAATGACTCTGGTACATTAGGTAGAAATATTGCCTATACACACTTCTTATTCAAGGTATTCCAGGTTATCGTATTCTATCCATTCATGAACTGGATTATCAAATTAACTTATGTTATCGTTCCAGGTGAAGATGAAGAAAGTACAAGCGGTGAATTTACATTACAATTCATCGGGGAACATTCGCTTCCAAATCCAGCTGTTGCGATTTATCTAGCTGTACGTGAAATGGAAAGAATGGCATTTATGGCATCTAACAACTTGAATCTAGCTGTTGAATGTTTAATCGATCATGACCCATCTGGCATTGAACAGGTTAAGGAAACAGAAAAATATATCAACTGGTTAAATGAAGAAATCAGCAACTATCTAGTTAAGATTAACCAGAATGCCCTGCCTTTAGGGGATGCAAACTTAATCGCTTCATATTTCCATGTTGTTGGAGATATTGAACGAATTGGGGATCATGCAGAGGATATTGCCGATATGATTCCTGAACTGAACGCATCAAATCTAGCATTCTCTGAAAAGAGTATTGCTGAACTTCGCGATATGATGGTTTCTGTAAATAAGATTCTTGAAGAATCATTGGATATGTTCGTTACAGGTAATACATCGAATATGCAGGAAATCGTCGACTTAGAAGATAAGATTGATGAAATGGAAGAAGTTCTTCATGCTAAGCATATTCGCCGTTTAAAGAATGGAGAATGCAGTGCAAAAGCTGGAGTATACTTCAATGATGTTATTTCTGGTTTAGAAAGAGTTGCAGACCACGCAACAAATATTGCCTTTGCCCTAACAAGATTAGAAAAAGCAGAGTAAAAAGATTGTGGAGATTTTCCACAATCTTTTTGTTATAATGGTAATCACGAGGTTATGAAATATGGAATATTGGGATATTTATGATAAGAATAAACAAAAAACAGGACGGGTAATGAAACGTAATGACTGGTGTCTAAAAGATGATGAATACCATTTATCGGTATTAGGTGTTATACAAAGAAGCGATGGAAAGTTTTTGATTACACAGCGCGTTATGACAAAACATTGGGCACCAGGATGGTGGGAAGTATCCGGTGGTGCCTGCATGGCAGGAGAAGAATCAAAGGATGCCGTTATGCGTGAAGTTTTTGAAGAAACAGGCTTGGATGTGCATAACGCAAAAGGTGGATATGTATTCTCCTACCATAGAGAAAATCCAGGCGAAGGGGATAATTACTTTGTAGATATCTATAAATTCATTATGGATTTTGATGAAAGTGATGTGAAGATTCAAAAGGAAGAGGCTCTTGATTTCAAAATTGCTACATTAGATGAAATCAAGGAAATCGCAAATCAAGGTCGATTCCTTCACTATGAGAGTATTAAACAGGTTTTTGAATAAGATTGTATAAATTACAATCTTATTTTCATAAAATATGGTATTATATCCATATATTTTTTCAAGGAGGATTCACAATGAAAAGAGAATTAGTTGTTGTAATTGATTTTGGTGGTCAATATAACCAGTTGGTTGCACGTCGTGTACGTGAATGCAATGTATATTGTGAAATTTATTCATATAAGACACCATTAGAGAAGATTAAAGCTATGAACCCAAAGGGAATCATTTTAACAGGTGGGCCTAACAGCTGTTATGAAGAAGGGGCTCCAACATGTTCGGATGAACTGTTTAAAATGGGAATTCCTGTACTAGGATTGTGTTATGGAGCACAGTTAATGCAGCATGTACTAGGTGGTAAAGTTGAAAAAGCAGATGCTCGTGAATATGGTAAGACAGCACTTATCTCAAAAAATAATTCCGTTCTATTTGAGGGAGTGCCAACAAATTCAACCGTATGGATGTCACACTTTGATTATATTTCAAAATTAGCGCCAGGATTTACAGTGACTTCTTATACAGATAACTGTCCAGTTGCATCTTGTGAAGATGTTGATAATCAGAACTATGCGATTCAGTTTCACCCAGAAGTATTGCATACCGAATATGGAAAAACAATCTTAAGTAATTATGTAATGAATGTATGTAAGTGTTCAGGCGATTGGAAGATGGAATCCTTTGTGGAAGAACAGATTAAATTAATCCGTGAAAAAGTAGGAAACGGAAAAGTATTACTAGGACTATCAGGTGGTGTAGATTCATCGGTAGCGGCTGTATTGTTGTCAAAAGCAGTAGGAAACCAGTTGACTTGTGTATTTGTAGATCATGGTCTATTAAGAAAGAATGAAGGCGATGAAGTTGAAGCTATCTTTGGTCCTGATGGAAACTATGAATTGAATTTCATCCGTGCTAATGCACAGGAAAGATATTATGCAAAATTAAAGGGTGTTACAGAACCAGAAAGAAAGCGTAAGATTATTGGAGAAGAATTCATCCGTGTCTTTGAAGAAGAGGCAAAGAAAATTGGAACGGTAGATTTCCTAGTACAAGGAACAATCTATCCAGATGTAGTTGAATCTGGATTAGGTGGTGAATCTGCGGTTATCAAATCGCATCATAACGTAGGTGGATTGCCAGATTATGTTGATTTCAAGGAAATCATTGAACCGTTAAGAGATTTATTTAAAGATGAAGTACGTAAGGTTGGTCTAGAATTAGGCTTGCCGGAATATCTGGTTTATAGACAACCATTCCCAGGACCTGGATTAGGAATCCGTATTATTGGGGAAGTAACAGGAGAAAAGGTAAAAATTGTACAGGATGCTGATGCGATCTATCGTGAAGAAATCGCAAAAGCAGGACTTGATAAGACAATAGGACAATACTTTGCAGCTCTTACAAACATGCGTAGTGTTGGTGTAATGGGAGATGAAAGAACATACGATTATGCCATCGCCTTACGAGCTGTTAATACAATTGATTTCATGACAGCCGAAGCAGCCCAGATTCCATATGATGTATTAAATACAGTCATGTCTCGTATCATCAATGAAGTACGTGGTGTCAATCGTGTCATGTATGACATTACATCAAAGCCTCCAGGAACAATCGAGTTTGAATAAGAAATCGTAAGCCTATAAGTATCTATAGAAATATAGGTGCTTTTTATTTGATAAGAGATGAATAGGGAGCATAGGTGAACTACTCCGACTTAGAGAAGTCGGAGCTTCTTGCTTCATCCATCACTGCTCACGA
>JABUSD010000047.1 GCA_021442845.1 Holdemanella sp. | reverse complement strand
ACATCAAAGGATTTGATGTTTTCGATAATCTTTTCCTGTTCTTCGCTTTCTTCACTAAGGCTTCCTAAAGAAACTTCAACTTTATTTACATCAATCCCATAGTTTTCAGGATGTTCAAAGAATTGATGCATAGTAGAAAAGTCAGATTCTGCTATATTTACAACAAGTTCATCTAATAGTTTAGTAAATTCCTTGTTTGGCTTATCTGCGCATACTCTTTGCGAATACTCTATATCTTTATATTTGCTATCATCTTTTGATATGAAATTTGTAATGAGACTGCATCCACATAAAGATACGGTAATAGCTAAGGTTGTTAATGTTTTTAATACTTTTTTCATAGGTTCTTCTTTCTATTCTTCGCTCATTTCGATTGCTTTCTTGATTTTTACATCGGTCATGCCAACATGATGATTTTCAACGGTTTCAACATGAACGCTCATTATGTCAAGTTCAACATCAAAGGAGGTTCCATCATCTGGAAGTTTTCCATAACATGAAAGGATGTATCCTCCAAATGTCTGATAATCATCGACAGGAAGTTCAATTTTTAATTCTTCAGAAACATCTTCCAGACTCGCAAGACCATAGATTTTAAAGTGATCCTCTCCTACTCGGAGGATATCTTTATCACCTTCATCTTCGCCTTCATTCATTTCACCTAAAATGGTTTCAACGATATCATGTAATGTGACGATTCCAGACATTCCACCATATTCATCGACTACAATCGCAAAGTATTGTCTTCTTAGCTGCATATCTTTGAATAGATCATCCAGTTTCATGATTTCTGGAACAAAGAATGGGGCATCCACTGCCTTTTCCATTACATTTTTCTGGGAAAGATCATCCAGACGGAAATAATCTCGCGTATCCAGAATACCGATTACGTCATCTTCATCCTGCCCATAAACAGGATAAAAGGTATGTCTATTTTCATGAATTGTCTTTTTCCATGTTTCTTCATCATCTTCCTGGTATAGGGAAATTACTTCAGAACGGTGTGTACATATTTCTTCTACATATGTATCATCAAACTCAAAGATATTTTCAATATATTCCTTCTGTCCTTCTTCCATGTGACCACGCTTGCTGGAAGCGGAAATCATTTCGCGGATATCTTTTTCCAGAATTTCTTCCTGCTCCTGTCGGATATCTATCTGAACTGGCTTTGTGAAAATCGATAAAAAAGAATTAATCTTATCAAACTGTTTCAACATTGCCTTTTTCGTTTCTTTACTTCTTGATAGGATGTATTTCTTTGGAAGCTTTTCAATAAAAAACATCCATAGATATACATAAAGGATAAATATCAGGATATAGATGAATGGATTGATTTTAATCCAGTTGGATAGAAAAGGAATCACAATGAAAATAATGTAATTGACGCAAGCAACATTCAATAATAATAGAACCCAGCTTACGCTTGATGAATAGGAAGTGTATTTCTCTATACCTCTATCTACGCGAATAACGGCTTCCATCATTGAAAAATAGATGCTTAATAGTAAAATTGGAATGATTATGAAAGGCATATTATAGGTCTCCTTTCATAATAAAGTAAATCGATATGGGGTCTTCTGACATGTAAAAAATCTCCTTTTGTTATGGAATTATCATACACAATTTGCATTGCATTTTCAATTAAAGAAAAAGCGTACATCAAGTACGCTCAGAGATTAACTGTTCAAGAATTTTCTTTCTAGTGACAATTCCGATGAATATATATCGATCATCTATTATAGGTACAAAATTCTGGTTTAAAGACTGTGAAAACAGTTCATTAATATCTGTATTTACATTGACGGGCTTACAGAAATCTTTGCGTACAACATGTTTGATTTTTGTATGAAATGATCCATCATTCATGATATACCATAGGAAATCTCCTTCTGTAATTGTTCCAAGATAAGAGCCATCATAGTTAATGACAGGGACAGCTGTATATTTATATTCCTTCATTTCATTTAATGCCTGATAGACTGTCATGTCTGCGGAAAGGTATTTGACCTCTGATTTGTGCTTGATAAAAAATAAAACGTTCTGATTCATAATAAGTCCTCTCTCTATAAATAAATATAGCGGAAAATTATCAAGGAAAGATAAAAAGAATATGGGAAAATTATGGAATTGAAAAAAGGTGTATATATGTTAAAATACACTAGAAAAGTTTAGGGATTGGCAAGCGCAGCTAATCTTTTTTTGGATAGAATACGTATATACTTTTCGGTAAGATAAGAGTATAAAAAAAGGAAGATATTATGATTGAAGATGCTAAGATTGTAAAGAATGAAAGAATCGCAAAAGATATCTGGAGAATGGAATTACAGACAAACATCTGTAAGGAAGCCAAACCAGGACAGTTCATTGAAATCACTGTTCCGGGCTTCTTCTTAAGAAGACCAATATCGATCTGTGAAATCAAGGAGGATGGGTTAGTCATTATTTATAAGGTCCTAGGAGAAGGAACTTTGAAAATGACAGAATTAAAAGAAAATGAAATATTGAATGTATTTGGACCTTTAGGAAATGGTTTTCCAATCGAAGACAAGGAAGCCGTTCTGCTTGTTGGAGGAGGGGTTGGTCTTCCACCGATGTATCAGGTGTGCAAAGAATATGTTAATAAAGGAACAAAGGTTGATGTTGTGATTGGTGCTAATGATGCCGAATCGGTATTCTATGTTGATGAGTTCAAGGCGTTATGCAATCATGTATATGTAGCAACGATGGATGGCTCTTATGGTTCAAAAGGAACAGTCATGAATGCGATAGCGGATAATAATGTTACTTCTACTTATCTATTATCATGTGGACCATTACCGATGTTAAAGGCATTGAATCAGGCTTATGAAGATGGATATATTTCATTGGAAGCACGTATGGCATGTGGAATGGGAGCCTGCATGGGATGCGTTGTGAAAGATGTAGAAGGACATTCATTACGCGTATGTAAGGATGGTCCTGTATTTAAGATTGGAAGGGTGGCTTTATAATGGACATTTCAGTAAAACTACCAGGATTGAATTTAAAGAATCCGGTTATTCCGGCAAGTGGATGTTTTGGATTTGGTAAAGAATTTGCCGAAATTTATGATTTATCTTTATTAGGTGGTATTGCGATTAAATCCGCAACCCCAAAGGAACGCTTTGGAAATCCTACACCACGTATTGCGGAAACACCAATGGGCATGTTGAACGCAATAGGACTTCAAAATAAAGGGGTCGATTCTATCATTGAAAATGAACTGCCATTTTTGGCAAAATACGATGTAGAGATTATGGCCAATGTAGCGGGTGCTAGTGAAGAGGATTATGTAGAAGTTATTAAGAAGCTAAACGATCAGCCGGTAATTAAAGCATATGAATTAAACATTTCATGTCCTAATGTTAAACATGGAGGGATTGGACTTGGAACACAGCCAGAACTGGCTGCGAAAGTGACGCGTATGGCAAAGGAAGCGGCCACAAAGCCAGTCTATGTAAAACTGTCGCCAAATGTTACAGATATCGTAGCCATTGCTAAAGCGGTTGAAGAAGCAGGAGCCGATGGAATTGTATTGATTAACACGTTAATGGGAATGCGTATTGATCTAAAGACAGGAAAACCGCTTCTTGCCAATAAGACAGGTGGTCTATCTGGACCAGCCATTAAGCCAGTAGCGATCCGTATGGTTTATCAGGTATCTCAGGCGGTGAATATTCCGGTTATTGGCGTTGGTGGAATAACATGTGCAGAAGATGTGCTGGAATTCTTAAATGCAGGAGCTAGTGCCGTAGAGGTTGGAGCACAGAATTTTGTGGATCCAATGGTATGCCCTAAGATTATTGAAGAATTACCAAAGGTATTAGAAAAGTATGGATATACATCCATTGAAGAAGCAATTGGAAGGAGTTGGAAAGAATGAGTAAGACAATTGTAGCTTTAGATTTTTCAAGCAAGGAAGAAGTTGTAAACTTCTTAAATCAGTTTGATGAACCGATTTATGTAAAGATTGGAATGGAATTGACATATGCATGTGGGTTGGACATCGTTAAGACGGTAAAAGAAATGGGACACCATATTTTCTTAGACTTAAAATTACATGATATTCCAAACACAGTAAAAGGTGGAATGAAGAATTTAGCAAATCTAGGCGTGGATATTGTAAACTGCCATGCAGGTGGTGGAATCGCAATGATGAAGGCCGCTGTTGAAGGACTTGAAATTGGGGCAAATGGAGGAAAACGTCCTCTTTGTATTGCGGTAACACAGCTGACTTCCACTTCAAAGGAAGCAATGAACAATGAATTGGGAATTCCTGGGGATGTCATGGATTGTGTTGTGAAATATGCACTAAATGCGAAAGAAGCAGGAATGGATGGAGTTGTATGTTCTGTATTGGAAGCTGCAGCAATAAAAAAAGCCTGTGGACCTGATTTCTTGACAGTCACTCCAGGTATCCGTCTGGCAACAGATTCAAAGGATGATCAAAAGCGTGTTGCGACACCAGATTATGCCAAAGAACAAGGATGTGACTTAATTGTGGTAGGTCGTTCTATCACAAAATCAGCGAATCCAAAAGAAACATATGATTTGATTGAGAATATGATGAAGTAATTTTATCGTATCAAATGAGCTGGATGTTTAAGAGATGTTTACTAACCATGGTTTGCAAACATCTCTTTTTGTGTTATTATGCTTCTACAGAAAGGGATTGTATGAGTAAAAAGAAAGTATTACTATCGATATTGTTTCTTGCTGGAGTTGCTGGGGTAACATTTTATGTTATTTTTTCTAACACTGATTTAGATCTTATTGTAGAAAACTTAAAGCGAATCAGTCCAATAAGTATTATAATGTGCTGTCTTCTGGTATTGGTTTATTTCTATTTACAAGGTTTATATATGAAATATGTATTGCGATCTATGGATGTAGACATATCATTATCAAGAGGAACGTTCTATTCGATTATTGAGTTCTTCTTTAGTGCAATTACGCCAAGCTCTTCAGGAGGACAACCTATTCAGCTTTTATATATGACAAAGGATAAGATTCCAATCCGAAAATCATTGATTGTACTGATTCTGAATACCATTGTCTTTAAACTATATCTGGTTGTCATGGGAATTGTGGTAGTGGTTTTTAATTTTGATTATGTTGCCCACGCAAATATGATGTTAAAAACGCTATTCTTTGCAGGATTGGTTGTTGATGTTGCGGTAATCGTATTCTGTTATCTACTATTATTTAATCAGAAGCTGGTTCGAAAGATTTTAGTGTTTGGAAATGCAATCATCGCAAAGTTGACAAAGGGTAAATATGACTATTCCAATAAGATTGATACAACTTTAGAAGATTATATTCATGAAGCTATCTATATGCGAACACATGTTAAGGAAGTCATTATTTCAACTATTATTACATTTATACAACGTACATGCATGTTTGCAATTCTATATGTCATTTATAAAGCGTTAGGATTAAAGGAATATAGTTTCTTGAATCTGTTGAATATCCAGATATTGGCGATGGTATCCATTGAAGGTTTGCCACTTCCTGGTGGTGTAGGTGCTTTAGAAGAGATTCAGAATACATTATATAAAGGTGTATTTGGCAAACTGGCAACAACGGCAATGGTATTGAATCGAACATTCTCCTTCTATATTCCATTAATTGTTGTTATGATTGTGATTATAGTTGTATCCAGAAGGCAATATAGAAATGTCTTAAGCAATGAAAAAGTAGAGGATTAAAATTCCTCTACTTTTTATGTCTTTTAAAGAATTCACATTCTATTCTATTACAGTTTTGGGCAGCTTCTAATTTTAAATCCAGATTGAAACAATGGTTCAACAGCTGATGCTGATTTCCAAAGTAATGGAATTCAAAAGGAACTTCATAATCTATAAAGCTATTCATAAGTGCTAGCGAATCGGGCTGGAGAAAATCTTTTGTAGATGTCGCAATAAAGGAAGGAGGAAATTGTGATGTTACATATTTTGTAACATCTAATAAATCAAATTCTTCTTCTGTACCTCTATCTGGCAATAATTCTTCCATTAGATACATCTCTAGATCAGCGCGGATATATGTAACGGCACAGTTAAAGGCCAAAGCGTTGAAATGGATATCAGGTAGGTTTAGTGCATAGTTTTTACGATAGTCTTTGTTCGTTAAGATATTGGCATATATACCAAGAATATGTCCTCCTGCACTATCACCCAAGGCAAATATATTGTCTGTATCCAATTTATATTGCTCACGATTTGACAAAATCCAATGAAATACCTGGTTCATATCTTCAATGGAAGCTGGATATTTATATTCTGGGGCTAAACGATAATTAAAATTAATAACCGCAAACCCATGTTGGACTAAAGACATGCAGTAATATTGATATCGTTCTTTATCCCCATAGACCCATCCACCTCCATGTACAGATACAATGACAGGAAGATAGTCGTTGTTTCCTTTTGGACGGTATACATCCAGATATTCATTTCCATAAGAAATGTCATTAAATCTTTCTACATTTTCTGGTGTCGTTAATCCTTCATCTCGCTTATCTTCATTTCGTTTTAGTTTTTCTCTTAATTCCATGTAGTTCATAAACATGTTTTATAATACCACAGAAAACTTACTTGACATAGGATTTAAAGAAATCACATTCCATTCTGTTGCATTCCTTGGCTATATCTAATTTCATATTTAAATGGAATACATGGCCTAACAATAATTCGCTGTTTCCAAAGTAGTGGAATTCAAATGGAACCTTATTCATGACAAGTTTTGTTGCCATTAATGTCGCATCATTCTGTAAGAAGTCATTTGTACATGTCATCAGGAATACAGGAGGGAAATCCTTATTGACATAATTGATTGTATTCATAAGGGTAATTTCTTCTTCAATTCCACCTTTAGGAAGAAGATCTTTCATCAATTCGCTAGTTAACCCTTCCGGTTCTATTGTATAGGCACCGCAGTTTAATGCGATCGCATTGAATTTAATGTTTGGAAGCATCAAATCAAAGTTATTCGCATAGTCAGTATCTGTCTGGATGGCAACATACATCGATAATAGATGGCCACCTGCACTATCTCCTAGGGCAAAGACATTGTTTAGATCAAGCTTATATTTCTTTGCGTTCTCAAAAATCCATGTAAATACCGCATTTGTATCTTCTAAAGAAGCAGGAAACTTATATTCTGGAGCAAGTCGATATGTATAGTTGATTACCGCAAATCCATGTTGCGCTAAAGACATGCAGTAATAACTATAACGCTCCTTATCCCCATAGACCCATCCACCTCCGTGGATTGATACAATAACGGGTAATACTTCATCATTTCCTTTTGGACGATATACATCAAGTGTCTGCCAATATGGCAGTTCTCCATATTGGATGTCGTCTATTCTTTCCACATCCTCTGGTGCTACCAATCCAGCATCTCTTATATCATCACCTTCTGTAAATTGTTTTCTTACAATCAATCCAATTGATTCCATAATTATTGATCTCCTTTTTTCCTATTATAGTACAAATTGAAAAAATAGGTATTATAGGGTAAAATTTGAATGAATAAAAGGAGATATAAAATGGAACAATATAAAAAGGAATTTATCGATTTCATGTTGGAATCAAAAGTGTTGAAATTCGGTGACTTTACATTAAAATCAGGACGTAAATCTCCATTCTTTATGAATGCAGGTGGATATGTAACGGGTTCCCAGTTAAAAAGATTGGGTGAATACTATGCAAAGGCTATTGTAGATAACTATGGGCTGGAATTTGATGTATTATTTGGTCCGGCTTATAAAGGAATTCCACTAGCGGTTGCCACAACTATTGCACTGGAAAACTTATATGGAAAAGAAGTAAGATATTGTTCAGACCGTAAGGAAGAAAAGGACCATGGTGCTGATAAAGGTGGACTGTTAGGAACAAAACTTCAGGATGGGGATAGAGTCATCATGATTGAAGATGTTACAACATCAGGAAAATCGATGGAAGAAACGGTACCAAAGGTAAGAGGTGCTGCTAATGTAGAAATTAAAGGATTGATTGTGTCTTTAAATCGTAATGAAAAAGGAAAAACAAATAAGACGGCTTTAACAGAAGTGGCTGAACTTTATGGATTCCCTACAGCTGCCATTGTATCTATGCCTGAGGTTGTAGAATATCTAGAAGAAAAAGGCGAATTAGAATCTGAATTAAAAGAACGTATTGATGCGTATTATGCATTATATGGAGCAACAGAATAAACATTCCTTAGGGAGTGTTTTTTTATGGTAATATATAAACATGACAACAAGATTGGAAGCTTACTATAATAAATTTAATGAAGAGAAAAGATTGTCTTCAAGACATGGGCAGGTAGAATTT
>JABUSD010000166.1 GCA_021442845.1 Holdemanella sp. | reverse complement strand
GATTTCTATTTTCAAATGGTATTTATTTAAATACAGACAGCTATTTCTCTTTTCTTATATCAAAAGCTATTTTAAATCAAAAGAATAAGTATTATAAGGCATTCAAAGATACGGAAGATATTCATGAATATGGATGCTTAAATGGTTTTGTAGAGAGTATTTCATCGATTCTTATGGATGAATTAAAAGATGAAATTAACGAAATAACAGAGAAAAGGCAAAGAATACAGAATTTACAGATTGTTTCAGATTTAACCGCATCAGAACAAAAGATATATGCTTTGTTAGCGGAAACTACAATCCTTTCCTATTTTGGAATATCTAACGAAGAGATTATCAATGAACTGAATATTTCTAAAAGAACGCTGATGTATGCTTTGAAGAAGTTTAGAGAAAAAGATTTATTGATTGAGACAAAAGTAGGCAAGTTTAATTTCATAAAGTTAAAAAATATCGAATAGTAAAAATAACGGTCTGTTCAGGCCGTTATTTTTCATTGGTAAATCTAAAATTTACATTGAAACCTTTTTCCTGATACGATCTGCCGCTTCAATATGCATAATCCAATTTCTAGACAATGGCATCTGGATCAGGTTTTAAATCCTTATTGCACCAGTAATCAATGCTGTTCTTCCTTTAAATCTTTTTTATACGTATCAATTTCATGCATCAATTTATTTAAATTAGACCATTCTTTGTTCATGGCAATATTATAAAACAACAAGAACAAATTGAATATGCCGATAATCCATTTTATAATTTTAGTAGAGACAAACAAAATGGATTAAACAAACCTATTAGATTAGCTAAAAGGAAAGAAGAGGTGTGTTTATGGCTAATTACAAAACAGTGACACGAATGACAGATAATGGTCCATTTATTGTGAAGTTGATTTTAGAACTTCCTGTAAGTGTAACCGGAAATGATGTCAATCCAGATGTATTTAATGTGTACACAGTCCGTAAGGAAAAGAACGGGGAAGTGCTGATGCGTGCTGAAAGAGGGGCAAAGAAGGCATTTCCTTCAGTAGGATATCGTGATGTCATCAAGGCGTATCCATGTGATGAAAAAGGAAAGAAAGCCTATCGTTCTACTTATGTTGCCCTGGAAATGAACGAAGAGAGATTGGGTAAGCGAATCGAAGGGAATGTATTGGCAAGCCGTTATCTATTGAATGAGTATCGTATTACCCAGATCAAGCCAATTCCAGGAGAAGAAGTGGATGTGACAGGGCTTGTGTTTGACACATGTATAGAAGATATCTGTCCAGAACTGATAGGATGGGAAAATGGTAAAAGTAGCCATAGCACAAAACCATTGAATTATGGATATTTTACACCAAAGAACAAAGACAACAAGAAATTACCACTTGTCATCTGGCTTCATGGAGCTGGGGAAGGTGGCGACGATCCACTTGTTGCCTACACAGGGAATCGCGTTACAAGCTTTTCAAACTTTGATATGCAGATGAAATTTGGTGGAGCTGCTTATGTCCTGGTACCACAGTCACCAACTGTATGGATGGACAATGGAGTTGAAAAACTTGGAAAGTCGAATGAATCTATCTATTCAGAACCATTGAAATATTTAATTGATGAATTTATCAAAGAACATGAGGATACAATTGATTCATCAAGAATTCTCATTACAGGTATTTCAAATGGTGGCTTTATGACAATCCGTATGTTGGTGGATTATCCTAACTTCTTTGCAGGTGCCTGTCCTGGATGCACACCATATTATGTAAACAATCTAGGTGAAAAGGACATTGAAATCTTAAAGGATGTACCAATCTGGTTTACACATGCGAAAAAGGATGAACTAGTAGATCCATATGAAACATCACTTCCTCTATATAACATGTTAAAGGAAGCAGGAAACGATAATGTGCATCTAAGCTACTTAGATGAAGTCATTGATCCAACAGGGCAGTATAAAGATGAATTAGGAAGACCACAGAAATTATTCAATCACGGGGTATGGATTCCAATGCTGGATGATGCGATCACATTAGATTTTGATGGAACACGCGTTATTGAAGGTGGCGAATCTGTCACATTATACCAATGGCTTGGAAAACAGCAATTGGGTGTAAAAAGAGAAGACAAGAAAGCACCAGAACATTCAAAATTCATGATACAGTTATAACGAAAAGCTAGCCGAAGCTAGCTTTTTATTATGGTCATATATAGAAGAGCATAGATTTCTCTTGTCGCATAGGGAAAATATGTAAAGATGGATGTCTTATAAGGATAGGCATATCCTTTTAGATTAAACATCTTAGCATATTGAATGGCTCTATATTCATGAAAATCATTGGTGATGATGGTGATTTCACTCATATTCTTTAAATAGTTTTTAGAATATTTAAAATTTTCATAGGTGCTTGTAGATGCATCCTCGATGATTAAACGATGTGAATCGATTCCTTTCGATACAAGTTCATTATACATGCATAAGGCTTCACTGATGGATTCATCATCCCCTTTGCCACCAGATAGAATGGCTTTCGATGATGGATGATGAACAAGATAGTCATACGCTGTATCGATCCGTCCCTGTAGATATTTGCCTGGTTTATCTTTGTTCACTTTACATCCAAGCACAATAATATAATCTGTTTCAATATGGGAAGGTGTACTATAAATCATAATCTTAGATAAAGGAATGCATCCAATACAGACACATAGACAAAGAATTAGAAAAATACATCTTAAAAAAATCGTATTCATCTTTTTGATCGAGTCATAGAAATATGCACATAGAAAACAGCATAGGGAAATAATCAATCCTGTAAGAACACCAATGTTGAAATCAAAACTAATAATAACAGGTCCAATATAAAAGATGAAAAATAGGGAACCGATGAGAATGAATATCTTTTTCATAATGATTCAGGATTGTAGATCCATCCCTTATCATCGTGATAAACCATTAATTTTGTCATACCACCATCAATACAGATGTTTTCGCCCGTGATAAAGCCAGCTTTGTCGCTTGCCAGAAATAATGCCATGTTGGCAATATCCATAGGATTTCCCACTCTTCCACAAGGATGCTGCAAGGCATCTGCTCCTTCATAGATTCTATATTCCGTATCAATCCATCCAGGGGATATGGAATTGACTCTAACTTTTCCAGATAAGGATATGGCTAATGCATGTGTCAAGGCATGAATACCACCTTTGGCAGCGGTATAGCTTTCTGTCTGTGCTTGTGACATACGATCTCTTGATGAAGAGATGTTGATGATAGAAGCACCTTCATTAAAATGATTAAGAAATAGCTTTGTTAAATAGAATGGGGCTGTAATACCTACATGCAATGCTTTTTCAAACTCTTCATAAGTACAACTGTCAATTCCTTTGTTTAAGGGTGGGGCATTGTTGACAAGGACATCTACCTTTCCAAAATCTTTGAGAACTTTAGATGCAAAGTCTTCCAATACAGATTTATCGGATAAATCCCCTGTAAAATAACTATTTTCATTGATATCAATTATCGCAATATGAGCCCCTTCTTTTTTAAAGGCTTCTGCAATGGCTTTTCCAATGCCATGATTTCCACCTGTCACAACAATAACTTTTTCTTTAAACATACTTAACTCCTTTAAACGATAAATCCTAATGCATCCCAGAATTTTATGAAATCCTCTCTAGTGAAATCTTTTTCGGTAGAAAGAATTTCATAGCGCTCCTTTTGCCATGTGTATCGTATCGATGTTTCATAATATCCATTTTTTAGATAGAAGCATTTCCTTTTCTTCTTTATCTCATTGTCATCATATACTTCTTCGATATCAACAATGATAGGATACCCTTCTTTAATCTTTGTGATGTGTTTTAGAATCATTTGACCATATCCTTTATTTCTTGCTTCTTCCTTTACGCATAAATAAATGATATGAGCAATCTGATTGGCACATGCGATAATCGCAAGACCATAGAATGTTTCCTTTTCATAGAAGGCATAGCCTTCTATTTTCTTTGATGTAAATAGCGTATCAAATGGCTGCCTTTCGTTTTCAGGAAAGGATTGGATATATAATGTTTTGATTTCTTCATAATTTGAAAGCGAAGATGTAATTTTTTTATAATACATATGAATATTATATAAAAAGAAAACAGAATTTTATATCGGATTCTGCTTTTCCTCTAAATAGATTTTTTCGCTGGAGAAGCCTCTTCCTTTTACTTCATTCACTTGTGTGATGATAATAAATGCTTCTTCATCAATATCATGGATGATCCTTTCAATGCGCAAGACATCTCGCATATTCATAACACTGATAATCACATCGGTTTCAATCTTAAGATAGCCTGTCTTTCCATGAAGGATAGTTAAACCACGGTCCAATTCTTCTAGAATGCCTCTTTGGATCTTTTCTGGCTGTTTAGAAATGATCTTTAATTCAACCTTTTGTGTTCCAATCAATAGAACCTTATCAAGAATGGTACTGTATAAAACAATCAGGATGATTCCATATAATAAATTAGTAATATTGGAAAAACGGAACTGGAACAATAGGATGATCACATCAAAGACCATGACGCTATAACTGACTGGAATTCTGAATAATTTCTTTAATACAAGAGGAGGAATATCCATTCCGCCTGTACTAGCTCCTTGTCTTACCACGATGCCTAAGGCTACACCAATGAACAAACCACCAAAGAAGGTGTTCAACAGGATATCGTTTGTGATGCTAACATTCTGGAAGACTCTTTCAAATACACCTAGAATAATAGGGTAGTAGAATGTACTTAATAATGTAGTCATCGCAAACTTTTTTCCTAGAATGAAAGCACCTAATAGAAACATACAGATGTTAAAAATCAGTACAAAGGTGCTTAATGGGATATTAAAATAGTGATTAAGGACAAGGCCAATCCCTGTTGTTCCTCCCATTAATAGGTTTCCAGGTAAGATGAAAAGGGTTATACCCAAAGCATAAATTGTATTTCCTAATAAAATGAATACAGTATCTAAAATTTTATTCTTCATAACAATCCTCTAATAAAAAAATCCACGTTGAAAGGAAATTTTCCCTAACAAACGTGGATCGAAGCTATCTGCTTAATACAGTACTATTGTATATTTTCTATAGGATGTTGTAAATATATATATTATTTTTTGGTATGATACTATATATGGAAATCGCAGTTGTAATTCTAACAGGTGGCAAAAGCACAAGAATGGGTATGGATAAGGCAAAACTCGTCATAGAAAATCAGACATTTCTGGAAAGAATCTGTGATGAGTTCAAAGAATATCCATATCGATATATATCGGATTGTAAAAATGGGAACCATTCTATAGATGGATATAGAACAATATGGGATGAATATGAAAATATAGGCCCTATGAATGGCATCATTTCCTTTTTTCATCAGGTCAATATGGATGTTGTATTTGTTACATCCTGTGATATGCCATATATGAAAAAGGAGATAGTTGAAAAGCTTTATGCATATCTAAATGAATATGATGGCGTCTTTGTGAAAGAAAACGATCATCTCCATCCATTAGGTGGTATTTATACAAGAAAGATGGTAGAACGAATCGAACAGCAAATAATGAATAAGAAATATTCATTGTATACATGCATAAAGAATTCAAATGTATGCATATTGGATATAGATGCGATAAAGATAGATAAAAAGATGTATTTAAATATCAATAATAGGGAAATATATGAAGATACAATAAAAGGGTAACCATCATTTTATAGGTTACCCTTGAATATTTTAGTAAAAAGACGTTTTGGTTTTTCAATGACGGTATTGTCTTCGTAATCTAATGAATTTATGAAGTCTTCAAATGTATCCGCTATTTTAGTAATCTGATAATCGCATTCCTGATCAATATGAACAACACAAGGTTCTTCCTGTGGTCCACATTCTCGATAATCAAGAAAAATCATATCATGACCAGCGGATGGGCAATCACAAATCGCAATGCCAATTGGAGGATATTCCCATTCTTCAATCCAGAATCTGCTTCCAAATTTACCGCATAGGGAATATGGCTTTTCATATCCGATTCCAAAGATTCCTTCAATCATGAAATCATTGCAGGTATTCTTATTTACAATGCCACCATTGTGCGTTTTCATCAGCTGAATATAAGATGCAGGAAGTTTATAGCCTAAATCCTTTTCAATTTGCAGGATTATCTCATCATCTGGTGGATCCATGATATATTCCTTTAAAGAATATGCATTATCATTCCAGAAATTATTCATGATTTTTAATCCTCTGACAGAATCCAACAAATAGATAGCTTAGCTCTGCAAGCAGAACACCCGCAAATGCATCCACGATTACATGCTGCTTCACAGTTAGTGTGGAAATGCAGATTGATAATGCGATGATTAGCGAAGTATAGCGATACCACTTTGGAACGGTTGGTTCGTTTCGTACCCCAATCCAGCAGATCCAGCTGGCAAAACAGTGAATGGATGGAAACAGGTTATCGTTGCTATCTACAAAATAGGTGAATTTAACAAGCTGTTCAAATAAGGAATTGCCTGTCACCGTCGCTCTTATCATGGTAGTAGGTAAGAAGATGAAGAATAGGAAACAGATTATTTCACCAACGAAATGAGATGAAATCAAGCGATAGCCATTCTTCTTGCCTGTTTTTACCGCAATATAGTAATTGACTGCCCAATAAGCGTAACATCCCCAGTAGATCAATACAGTCCAAGGTATAAATGGAATGGCAAGATCAATGGATGTAGTAAGATCATAATGGTATGAATTTCTTGAAATCAAACGCCCTAGATAATAGATTGTAAAATTAAATAAAACGGGACTTACAAGAATCAATGCTTCTCGTACAGTTAAATTCAGTTTTTTTAATAGTTTCATACTTTCAAACGTCCAATTCCTTCTCCAATTTTTACACGAACTTCCTGTTTACCATTCATTGCCTTTTCAAAAGCAGGATAAAGGGCAAGCTGTTCTTTTACATCCTTATTGATAACAAGGACAATGGTAGAACCAGCCAGTTCAAAATTTCCCATTTCATCGCCTTTGGCAAGCTTTCCTTTTTCTTTGGCGAAGTGGACACCACCAACTATCATGGCTCCTACTTCAATCTGAAGAGCTTTCTGGAAATAGCTTGTCGCGAGCTGACTGATCCATCTTCGGTTTAATCGATAGACAGGAACTGTTTCACATGCGATTGGCTGTACACTGTGTAATTGACCTTCGATAAATTGTGTATCTAGAATTTCTAAATCATCAAAACTGCAGAAATGATGATAATCAGTAGCCTCTAAACGGAAAATCAGAAACAATCCATCATTGAATTCATCTGCCAGTTTAGAATCAGGGATAATATCCTGTATACGATAATGCGATCCCTTCATTGCGACAATCATATCCTTTTCAATGGGATAGATGCTCAACAATCCATCGCATGGACTAATAAATACATTTCTATCAGAATTGAATGTATGCTCCATCTTACGGGCAAAGAATTCTGCATAGGAATTGTATGTCTGTCCTTGATAAGCGCTCATATCAATCTTGTTCTTTTCGATAAAAGATGAAATCATACTCTTTGATGCCTTAGTATGAAGATACCATGCACCCACTTTAAAAAAGCCTAAACCTTGAATTAACTTTAATAAAAAGCGCCCAAAAGCGCTTTTATAGAATAAATCTGCTTTCATAGAATTAAATCCTTACATGAAATATATAAAAAGATTACAATCGCAAGACCAGCTAGAACAAAAATGATTTTTCCTACTTTTTTAGGCTTTTTTAAAGGAATAGGTAGTAGGAAACAAGCGGCCATAATAGCTAAGGTAATAGTCATTAATAAATTTGACTGAAAAGCAAATCTATATTGAATTCCAAAGGCAAGTGGGATAAACATGGCAGCTAATGTAACAGGAAGACCAAGGTATAATTCTCTTGATCCGGAATTTTTCTTCTGTCTTTCAAATTCGTCTACATTGAAATATGCCAAGCGAATCAAAGCGCATAGAGCATAGATAGAACTGATTGCCATTGTATATATTTTGCCTGGTGTCATGCTGTAAACAAGGATAGCAGGAAGAACTCCAAAACAGATTAAATCACTTAATGAATCAATCTGGATTCCAAAATGTTTCTCCTGTTCTGTACGCACCATTGTAGAAGCAATAGCGCCATCAAACATATCACAGAAACCAGCGGCCATTAGACATAGGATTGCGATTGGTGCGTTTCCTTCTAAAACATTGATAATACCAATAAATCCACAGATCATGCCAATATATGTAAGTATAACGGTATAATTATAATACCCTAATAAAAAACTCTTTCTTTCCATAGTTAAACTCCCCAGTCTAAAACATATTGATTATAAACTTCTTTC
>JABUSD010000155.1 GCA_021442845.1 Holdemanella sp. | reverse complement strand
AAATAGGAAATCTATTTCTTTTTTTATTTAAGATTTCTGAACAAACAACTTGTGAATTTTTTAATATGAATATATAATTTTATTATGAACAAGTTCATTGAAGGAGAATTATGCCAAAAGTAATTGAAAATTTAAAAGATAGGATTCTACAGGTTTCCCGAGAAGAATTGTTTAAATGCGGTTATAAGAGTCTGAATATGCGTACCATTGCCAAGCTATGTGGTATTGCGACAGGAACGCTTTATAATTATTTTGAATCGAAGGAAGTATTGGTAGGAGATATTGTATCTGAAGACTGGATTGTGATACTACAAAATGCGAAGAAACAGATTGCGAATGCAGAAAGTGTAATGGATGGTATCGAATGTATCTATACAAACCTATTTGATTTCACAAATTTATATAGATTCATTTTCAATGATTCCAGCGTTAGCAGAAATCAGATTTTCTATACCCAGAGACATCATATGCTTGTGAATATTATTTCTGAAATGATTAAAGATCTGATGGATAATAAGAATAAAAAATACGATGAATTTGAGATTACTTTTATCGCATCCAGCATAATAAATGGATGTAACGAACAATGGACTTATAATCAGGTATCAGGTATTTATGAAAGGATACTAAAAGGAGAACAAGATGAGTAGTTTTAAAGATTTGAGAATTGTTGACAACTTTTATCAGACGTCTTCATTTTTCCCAATGCCGACTGTATGTATTAGTACAGTCAATCCAGATGGATCATTAAACATTGGTTCGTATTCTTTGTGTTTCCCATATTACATTGCAGGAAAAGGAAGATATGCGATGTTGCTGGAATGCCGTAATACAAGCAATACATGCCAGAATTTATTAAGAACACATAAATGTGCTCTTAACTTTATCACAGATGATAAGGAAAGTTTCAAGGAAGCAGTGCGTTTAGGATTCCCTGGACCAAGTAAAGATAAAATGCCAGATTTATCATTTAAGATGGAACCAGGACAGGCAGGACCAGAAGATCCAAATCGTCCACCAGTCATCCAGAGTGCTTTCCAGGTATTTGAATGTACATGGGCTGTTGATTTAGAAGATGCAGGTAAATTCAATGTGGACGATATCGATGATGGACACCCAGGTCCATATAATAACTTTAATGGAATTACATCCAAATATGGAGCTCACTTTATCCTATATGTGGATAAGATTTTAATGAAGGAAAAATATTACAATTCGATTATAAATGGTGTCACAAAGAACAACTTTCCACCAGTGCCGGTGGATTATGGATATCGTGATTCAACAAACTTCTGGTATACAAAATTCCCTAAGGGGCTTGAATTCTCTAAACCAGTTTCAGAACCAGTTCCTGCACCAAAGGAAGTGGATTTAGAATCCATTCGTTATGCAGCGAATAGAGCGGATGATACAATCAAGTTCACAGATGATGCACTATTAAACTTTGTGAAGGTTCCAAGACCATTCTTAAAGACAGCATTAAATTCATGCATTGTCTGGGCTAAGGAAAACAATGTCACATTGATTACCGATGAACACGTAAAGATTGTCAACGATAAGCGTAAAGAAGAAAAGAATAAGAAGTAATATGATTACCCCATTCATGGCGATTGTTGTTGGACTGATGTCTCTTTGTCTTTATCTTAGGATATTAGGGGCAAAATCTGATGATTCATCAGGTAACCAATATCGGATCCATGATAGCCTTCTTATTAGGTACATTGGAAGTAAGAAAAGTAAATTATATTGATTAGGAGGAAATTATGAAAGTATTATTAGCAGGTGCTTTTGGTCATTTAGGAAGTGATATTTTAAGAGCATTATGTAAATCTGAACATGAAGTCATTGCAGCGGATGCGATGATTCGTAAACTGGATGATTTAGATGAGTCTTCTTATAAGACAGTAAAAATTGATGTGACAAATCCAGCGACTCTAGCCGGAATCTGTGATGGTGTTGATGTTGTGATTACGACAGTTGGATTAACCGGAGCAAGCACAAAAGTAAACAACTATGACATTGACTACAAAGGAAATCTAAACCTTGTCAATGAAGCTGCAAAAGCAGGTGTAAAACACTTTGGATATATCTCTGTTATCAATGCGGATAAAGGAGATGGAATCCCAATGGTTCATTCTAAATATCTATTGGAACAGGAATTAAAGAAGAGTGGACTAACATATGTAATCTATCGTCCAACGGGATATTTCTATGACATTGCGCATGTATTCTGGCCAATGATCAAGAAGAAAGAAGTGCAGCTATTAAAGGCAAAGAAGGATCCTGTTGCCAATGTCGTTGATACAAGAGATTTTGCCCGTTTCATTCTGGAGACAATGTGTGATACAAACAAGACTTACAATGTTGGTGGAACGGAAACATATACATATCGTGAAATTGCGGAAATGTTCTATAACGCCGATGGCGTCACAAATGGACCAGTTAAAACCGTTCCTGCTTTCATGATGGATTTACTAGGAATGCTTCCTAAGATCAAAAAAGAAGGAAAATCAGATGTATTGAAATTTTCTAAATTTACATTATTGAATGATTGTTACGGGGATACAGAAGTTCCTGGATATAGCTTTAAGGAGTATATCAAGAACAAGACATATGCACCAATCATTGAAAAGGAATTGGCTGAAAAGGAGGCAAATAAATAATGAATTGGGGATTTTTACTAATTCTACTTATTACAGCCCTTATCTGCTGCGCAATCGGATTTAAACGCTTTGTATGGTTTTTATCCATCGGATATGGATTTGCGGTATGTGGAATCGCAATCGTATCTTTGATTTATGGATTTACAAAAGGAATGGTATCCATTCCACTAGCAATTGGTTTTGTGGTCATGGCAATCTATGGATTTAGACTTGGATATTTTCTATATAGACGAGAAATGGGAAACAAAGCATATAGAAAAGTGCTAGCAGCAAAGATGAGTGATAAAGAACCACCGATCTTTGTGAAGGTAGCAGTATGGTTATGCGTGGGTGTTCTGTATGTCTTGCAGACATGTGGATTGCACTTTAGAATGACAAATGGTAGTCCTGATAATATTTTCCTTTACATCGGTATTGTGATTATGATTCTTGGTGCTGCTATGGAAGCAATGGCTGATAAACAGAAATCAGCACAGAAAAAACAGCGTCCTGATTTTGTTGCCTGCCAGGGATTGTTTAAACTGGTACGCTGTCCAAACTACTTTGGAGAAATCCTATTCTGGACAGGTGTATGCATTTCAGGTATTACCGCTTATAATGGAATTCTACAATGGGCATGTGCAATCATTGGTTATGCATGTATCGTATATATTATGGTTGATGGGGCTAAACGTATGGAAAAAGGACACATCCAGCGTTATGGACATCTTGAAGAATACCAGAAGTATGCGAATAGTACACCAGTCCTATTCCCGTTCACTAAACAATATCATATCTATAAACAGTAAGCTTTCCGCCATTATGGCGAAAGGCTTTTTTTTTGATTGAATGGAAAAGGAAATTCAACTATATATGGGATGGATATGTTAAGCCAAAGGAAAAAACTTGATAATTTAAGATTTTTATTTGATTTTATATTGTTTATAATAAGTTTATGTTTATAGTAAAACGATTTAATAAGACATTCAATGGGATGCTGCTGATTGCCATACTAAGTATATTTGGAATCTATTTTGCCTTTCGTCATGCATCGATACCCGTCAAAAGAAATTTTCTGGTTGGTTTATCACTATTTAATATTATATATTATTTCATTTATAAGATGTTCCTATCCAAGGATCAGGAATTCTTAAAAATCAGTGGATATGAAACCTTTAACTGGTGGAGTGAGCTTCCTTTACAACTTTGCAATATCAATATGATTCTAGTTCCTATAGGGATTCTTTTAGACAGTAATTTTATATTGGGCTTTTCTTTTTTTGTAGGACCTTTAGGGGCCATGCTGGCCATCTGTATGCCAGAGCCAGCATTTACAGGGCATTCTTTATTGAAACCAAGAATCGCAGGGTTCTATGGAAATCACTTTATGGTAGTGATCGCAGGTATTTCTTTGAGTACACTTGGATTGTTCGTTCCAGAAACAAAATATATTCCCGGCGTTGTCAAGGTGGGAATTGCACTTGTGTTTGTGATTCATATCATTAATACCATTTTAAGGAAAGGATTGTGCGAGTATGCCAATTATTTCTTTACCTATAGTCCGGGAGGCGTAGGTATATTAGAGAAACTGAAGAAAATCTTTAAGATACCATGTCTATATATGTGGCCATTCTTTCTGGTGCTGATTCCTTATATGATAGGCGTCTGTAAAATATATGAATTATTCCATAAATAAAAGGATGTCGATTGGACATCCTTTGTCTATTTAGTCTAAATCCGTTCCGTTGGATGCGATGACTTTCTTATACCAGTAGAAACTGTCTTTACGGCTTCTTTTTAATGAACATTCCTTTCCACTGTCATCTTTATCTACATAGATGAATCCATAACGCTTCTTCATTTCTCCAGTTGATGCTGATACGATATCAATTGGACCCCACATTGTGTAGCCAAGAAGAGGAAGACCATCTTCATTGATGATATCAGCCATGACTTTCACGTGTTCACGCATATAGTCAACACGATATGGATCGTGGATAGAACCATCTTCTTCTACGGTATCGACGGCTCCAATTCCATTTTCTACGATGAATAGAGGCTTGCGATAACGGTCATATAAGGTGTTGCATGTAATTCGAAGCCCTAATGGGTCAATCTGCCATCCCCATTCAGAGGAAGCCAAGTGAGGATTCTTTAAAGAAAGAATGGCAGCATTTCCAGGACGTTTGTGTTTTTCGATAACTTCCGGATCATCAGAAATGCATCTAGATGAATAGTAGCTAAATGAGATAAAATCAACACAACCAGACTTCATATCAATAGAATCCTGCGCTGTGATATCTAGGTTTAAATTCAATCGTTCCATGCGCTTTAAGGCAAACAATGGATATTCACCAAATACCTGTGCATCGATGAAATGATAGTTATCACGATCCGTTTCCATAGCACGATAGATATCCTTAGGATTGCATGACCATGGATAATATTGTCCAGCCGCTAACATACAGCCAACCATGCAGTCTGGCATGATTTCATGAGCTAGCTTAACAGCCTTTGCGCTGGCAACAAGTTCATAGTGAGCTGCCTGGTATTTGATTTCCTCTTCATTTTCACCTTCAGTAAAGTATAGGCCGGCTCCCATAAATGGCATGTGCAGAAGCATATTGATTTCATTGAATGTAATCCAGTATTTTACCTTTCCTTTATAACGATTGAAAATGGCAGTACAGTATTTCATATAGGCATCAATCATCTGTCTATTTTTCCATCCACCGTATTTTTTGATCAATGAAATAGGTGTATCAAAATGACAGATTGTCACAAGCGGTTCAATTCCATATTTTAGGCATTCATCAATTAATGATTCATAATAGGCAAGGCCAGTTTCATTTGGCGTATCATCATCTCCATTTGGAAGGATTCTTGTCCATGCGATAGAGAAACGATATACCTTAAATCCCATTTCGGCAAATAAAGCGATATCTTCCTTATAGTGATGATACATATCAATTCCTGTATGGGCTGGATATAGATGTTCATCATCACAATCCAACATGATCATCTGTCCACGATTCACAGGCATTCTATCTTTTCCATATGGAATGACATCAACAGTCGATAATCCTCTTCCATCTACATCAAATGCACCTTCACATTGGTTGGCAGCTGTAGCACCGCCCCATAAAAAATTGTCGGGAAATCTTTTTGTCATAATTTAGCTCCTTCTACTTTGTTGATTTTCTTTCTATTAGATATGTAGGAACAATGATTTTTTGTCCCTCCATATGCTTATCTCCATTTATAATGTCCAGCAACAGATCACATACGGTTCTTGCGCTAGTCTTATAATTTCTTTCAACAGATGAAAGCGTAGGTGTTGTCAGAATCGAACATAATGTGTTGTCATAGGAAATCAGTTTTATGTCATCTGGTACGCTGATGCCCATACGACGGAATGCCTCAAGTGCCCCTAATGCACTTCGTTCTGAACCGGCAAGGACACCATCTACAGCTAGTCCCAATTTTAAGAAATCATAGACTAGAACTTCATATTCAATATGGGAAGGCTGTTTACCTTGTCGTCTTAGCTCATATCGTTTATCAACTGGAATATGATTCTGTTCTAATGCGATTTCATATCCTGTTAATCGTTCATTTTTTTCATATTTATTGGAATAGCCAGTCAGATAAAGAATATGCTTACATCCCATATCGATTAAAGAATTTGTCATTCTTGTTGCGGTTTCAATTTCATCATTCATCACAACAGGTAAATCCAACGTATTAACAGGGTATCTGTCTAATAGAACGGTAGGTATGTTTCTAGGAATTACGGTATTATCAATTTTTGATAAGCCGCTAATACAGATAATGCCATCTACATTCTTTGAAATTAATGTTTTGAAATAGCTTTTTTCTTTTTCAGAATCATTACCAGTATTACAGATTAATAGGGAGATTCCTTTTTCTTCAAGAATGCTCTCTACTTCAAATGTCATATTTGCGTAAAATAAGTTATTGATATTTGGAACAATCATTCCAACAATATTGGATTTCTGTTCCTTTAATGATTTTGCTGCCTGATTTATGATAAATCCATTTTCTTCGCAGATCTGTTTAATCTTTTCCTCGGTTTTCTTAGAATAGCCACCTTTATTATTTAGAATTCTGGATACAGTGGCAATACTTACACCAGACATGGCTGCGATATCTTTAATCGAGATTGCTTTATTGTCCATTTTTATACTCCTGCTCTGTAAAAAGTATATCATTTTTATGTAAAAGAGTAAACGTTTAACTTTTATAAAAAATAATACGTAAACGTTTAACTTTTTTATTGACATTCGCTGAAGAAAGGTATATTTTAGATTTAGGTAAACGTTTACGTCGTTAGGACAGAAGGAGAAAAATTATGGATTACAAAACAGTAGCAAGTGAGATTGTAGAAAAAATTGGTGGTGGATCAAATATCGCATCCTTAACACATTGTGCTACAAGATTACGTTTCAAACTAGTAAGTAGAGATAAGGCAGATAAAGATGCTGTCTGTAAAATTAAAGGTGTAGTTAACGTTGTTGAAAGCGGTGGACAGTTCCAGGTTATTATTGGAAATGAAGTCGATGGCGTGTTTGATGAAATCCAGAAACAGACAGGAATTACAGGAAAAGCCATTGATGTAGTTGAAAAGGATGATTTAAAAGTAAAAGGGAAATTGATGGATGTCATTATTGATATCGTTACAACGATCTTTACTCCAGTATTACCTGCATTGATTGGTGCTGGTATGATTCGTGCCTTGTTGATGCTTGGTACAACATACTTTGGAATGAACCCAGAAGGTGGATTGTACATCGTATTAAATGCTGCCTATAATGCTGTATATTCATTCTTGCCAGTATATCTAGCTTATACTTCTGCAAAGAAATTCAATGTAAATCCTATGATTGCAGTCGTTGTTGCTCTGACAATGGTATCTCCAGCAATTCAGGGAGCAGTTCAAGGTGAAACAGGAATGAAATTGTTTGGAATTACAGTTCAATTCCCAGCACAGGGATATGGTTCAGGAGTTATTCCAATGATTGTTACAGTATGGGCAATGTCTTATATTGAAAAAGTATGCAAGAAGATTCCAGCTGTATGTAGAAACATTCTTACTCCATTATTAGAAATCGCAATCACTGTACCTCTAATGTTCTTGATTATTGGTCCGGTTACATCTGGATTACAGTCAGTTATCGGTGGTGCATATACAGCAATCTATAATTTCAATCCAATCGTATGTGGTGTTGTCTTAGGGGCTGCCTGGCAGGTATTGGTTGTATTTGGACTTCACTGGGGTATTGTACCTCTTGGAACTGTAAACTTAGCTATGTATGGAAGAAACACAATCAATGCGATTACTGGACCATCAAACTGGTCACAGGCTGGAGCTGCATTGGGTGTAGCACTAAAAACAAAGAATCCTGAAATCAAACAGACAGCATTATCAGCAGGTATTACAGGTGTCTTCTCTATCACAGAGCCTGCTATCTATGGTGTTAACTTAAAATACAAGAAACCATTCTATATCGCAGTTGCATGTGCGGCTGTATCAGGTGGTATCGCTGGATCATGCAATGCAGCTGCATTAGCAGGTGGACCAGTTGGAATCCTTTCATTCCCATTGTTCATCGGGGAAGGATTTGCTGGATTCGTTATCGCAATGTTAGTGTCATTAATCGGATCATGTGTATTAACATACTTATTCGGCTATGACAAAAAATATGACGAAGAATAAATAAAACGATTATAATAAAGATTAGGGTGATATCACCCTA
>JABUSD010000164.1 GCA_021442845.1 Holdemanella sp. | reverse complement strand
ATTCATTTCAATATCAAATTCTTCTCTTGATACAGACAATCCCGCTTCTTCAGCGATTTCCTGTGTCAATTCAAATGGGAATCCATATGTATCATATAGTTTGAAGACAACAGCACCGCTTAACTTATTGTCAACTGCTTTTGCCATTTCTTCATCTAGTAATGCCTGTCCATTCTTTAATGTTTTTCTAAATGTTTCTTCTTCAATCTTGATTAGTTTCTGGTTGAAGGCAACATGTTCCTGCAGATATGGATAGAAATCAATCATATTATCCGCAACAACTGGAACCAGCTTATAAAGGAATGGTTCATCCAGTCCTAGTTTCAATCCAAAACGAGCGGCACGGCGTAATACACGACGCAATACATAACCTCTTCCTGAATTTGAGAAGTTCGCTCCATCGCTTAAGGCAAAGGTAACCGTACGGATGTGGTCAGCAATGACTCTATATGCCATTTTATATTCACCTTCATATGGATGTTTTGCCAGTTTTTCCGTAGCGCGAATGATTGGCAAGAACAAGTCTGTATCAAAGTTTGTTTCGCCATCCTGAATCAGGGCAACAAGTCTTTCCAGACCCATTCCTGTATCGATGTTCTTCTGTGGCAATTCCTTATAATCCTTACGATCTAATTCTGGATCACAGTCATATTGTGAGAATACAACATTCCATACTTCGATATAACGATCGTTTTCCAGCTCTTCAAAGAAGGCTCTTTCCCCTAAGTGTTCAGGGTCATATTTTTCCCCTCTATCAAAGAAGATTTCACTATCTGGCCCACCAGGTCCTTTTCCGATTTCCCAGAAGTTTCCTTCTGTCTTCAATAAATGCGATGGATCTACTTTACATACCTCTGTCCAGATCTTATAAGCCTGTTCGTCATCTTTATAGACTGTGATATATAGTTTTTCCTTATCAATTCCCATCCATTCTTCACTTGTCAAGAATTCCCATGCGAATGGAATGGCTTCGTCCTTGAAATAATCTCCAATTGAGAAATTCCCTAACATTTCAAAGAATGTGTGGTGACGTGCTGTCTTTCCAACATTTTCAATATCGTTTGTACGAATGCTCTTCTGGGCATTGGCAATACGATTACAGCGTGGCTTTTCACTTCCATCAAAATACTTCTTTAAAGCAGCAACCCCTGCATTAATCCATAATAATGTTGGGTCATTGTGTGGAACTAAGCTAGCTCCTGGTTCAATCATATGTCCTTTTCCTTCAAAGTAATCCAGAAACATCTGACGAACCTGATTTCCCGTTAATTGTTTCATATCCTTTTCCTCCAATAAAAAAACGTTCCTATCTCTAGGAACGAAAAAATCGCGGTACCATCCTAGTTCACTCATTTTATGAGTGCCCTTAATTATCCGTTATCGCCGAACTACGGTTTTAACTCCAAAGTAGCTTCCTATAAGAATCTTGTAAAGTTTACACCTGCCACTTTATCTCTTGATTCCCCATTCTTACAGTACTTATCTTCTTCACTGTCAAACTAGTGTAATAGTATCATGTTCATATTTAAAATTCAACGGATTAGATTAAAATTCCATCACAATGATCGACTTCATGCTGAATGATCTGGGCAATGAATCCCGTATATTTCTGTTTCACCTTTTTAAAGTTGACATCCATATATTCCACAGTGATCTTTTTAAATCGCTTTGTCTGTCTTTCCCCTTCCAGGGATAAACATCCTTCCTTTGTCATATAGGCATCTTTTTTACTTGTGATGACAGGATTGATCATGACAATGGGTACCATACCAAACTGAACGATGATCATTCGTTTGGAATAGCCAATCATATTGGCTGCCATGCCTACACATTCCTTTTCATGCGCTTTTAATGTATCCTGCAAATCCTTGATAATATTCACATCCATCTTTGTGCAGTCTGTAGATGGAATGGATAGAAATGTTTCATCATGTACAATTGATTTAATCATAATAGATGCCTCCTTTATATTCTTCTATACGATTCTTTAATGTTGTCTGGCGTATACGCTTCTGTTTCAATTTTACCTGTTTTTCAAACAATGGTTTATTCCCAATGATATATAGCTCTTTTTTAGCACGGGATATACCGGTATACAATAATCTTTTCTCTAACATATAGGTAGCGCCTGCATCCACAATCATAAAGACGGTATTGTATTCGCTTCCCTGTGATTTATGCACACTGATGCAGTACGCATGCGTTAGATAATATAGGAAATCCGTTTGAAAATAAACATAACGATCACCAAAATCCACTTCAATGACATCGTTTCCATCTTCCTTTGAAATAGCAGAAATCATCCCGATATCCCCATTATAGACATCATCATCCGGCATATTCTTCAGCAGCATGACTTTATCATGTTCTCTGAATATTGTATTTCCAATCTTTAACTGTTTCTTTTTTCGCGATGGTGGATTGAACAGCTCCTGCATCATTCCATTAATCGCATGGATACCTGTCAGACCTTTATGCATAGGTGCAAGAATCTGCATATCTTCTATATCATAATTTCTTGCCAATGATTCAATCGTTGATAGAATCTCCTGGGATTGCCTTTCTAAAAAAGTTACCCCATCATCAAATTCACATGGTTGTTCCATACGGATATTCTGGGCAAGTGAGACAATGCCAGAGCCATTTGCCTGTCTGAAAATCTTCTCCAGATGTACAACCGGGCATATCTGTGATTCAATAATATCTTCAAACACTTTGCCTGGCCCTACACTTTCCAGCTGGTCTTCATCCCCAATCAAGAGAATGCGACAGTTCGGTGGGGTTGCCTTTAACAGCTGGGCAAACAGATGGGTATCGACCATGCTGAATTCATCGACAATCAGCACATCGATTTCAAGGGGATCCTCTTTGCCTTTGCCAAAGCTGTTGTCATCCAGATTCCACAACAAAAGCGAGTGAATCGTTCTGGAATCGCAATCGGATAACTGGGCTAAACGCTTGCTGGCTCTTCCCGTAGGGGCACATAGCTGCACTCTACATTCAGGAAGTATATGTTTAATGATATGCAGGATGCCTTTGACAATCGTTGTCTTTCCCGTTCCTGGTCCGCCATTGATAATGCTCAAAGAGGTATTAAAGAAAGCGGAAATGGCTTCTTTCTGTTTGATGTCATATTCAATATTATACGTAAATTCCACTTCTTTTATGCTTTCCATAAGCAGATCTGAATCCATCTGGTCTACTTCATAGATATGATTGTTCAATTCCTTGGCAATGACAATTTCATCATCATAAAGGCCAAAGGGATAAATCCTGTCATTTTCTACAAAGAGATAGGATTGATTGTTTAAACGGGTAATGCAATCCTGAATCTGCTGGATAGATAAGCCATAGATATTTTCTATAAGTGTAGCCCATGTCAGATAAGTATTGCCTGTATCCATCGAAATCTTTCGGCATTCTTCATAGATAAAGGCATCCATTCGTCTATCATCCATAGGATCGATACCAAATCCATCCGCTAGCTTATTGGCGGATGCATATCCAAATCCATAGATTTCATAATAGGGCTGGTAACAGTTCTTTTCAATCACTTCCATAACATCTTCATATTGATTCTGCAATAAAGTAATCTTATTATCACTTAATCCCATCTTCAAAAGTTTGACATAGACTTCATTGAATCCGGAATATTCCTGAATTCCATCTTGAATGATATCTATCTTTTTCTGGTTTAGACCTGGAATCTGATAAAGAATCGAGCTATCCTTTGCGATTGCTTCTAAGCAGTCATCCCCCAAAGCTTCATAAATCTGGGTTGCCGTCTTTTTTCCAATGGTAGGAAATGTATCCCCTGTTAAAAAGCGGATAATCTGTTTTTCACTGGTAGGAAGAATGAATCTTGCACTGATAATCTTGAACTGCTGTCCAAATTTTGGATGGGTTACAAATTCCCCTTCCAGTTCATATTCCATATCCTCCTTGGCATCATTCATATTTCCAGCACCGGTAAAATGCAGATAGGTATCCAACGCTGAAAAAGAGCCAACAACATAGTGGCTCTGCTTATTTTCAAATACAATATAGTCAAGTCTAGCTTTTAGAACTTCCATTATTGTTTCTCCTTATAAGTACGAATGATCTTTTCATTCAAATCCTCTTCATTGATGTAGACTTCTTCAATGACGCCACCACCCATACAGATGTCTCCATTGTATAGAACCGCTTCCTGTCCACATGTAACGGAAGCAATCTTCTGTGGATAGCGAAGCCGTATAGTTGTTTCATCGATCACTTCACAATACACATCCTGATCTTTTTGACGGTATCTGAACTTGCATGTGCATTGTATAGGGATTTCATATCCTTGCGGCAGTATCCAGTTTACACCTTTAACAAGACAGGAAGTGGAATATAACCATTCCTTTTTTGTATGATGGCATACAAAGAGGATATTCTTTTCGACATCTTTGCCAATCACAAACCATGGTCCTTTTTCATGGTCGATATTCAATCCTTTGCGTTGTCCAATTGTATAATAGAGAACCCCGACATGACGGGCAACCACTTTACCTGTATCAATATCTACAATATCGCCATCATGGCTTGGCAGATAGTTGGATAAGAATTCTCTGAAGTTTCTTTCTCCAATAAAACAGATGCCTGTACTATCCTTTTTAGTGGCAACACTTTCTAAGCTTAATTCTTTGGCAATTCTTCGAACTTCTGGCTTTTCAATCGTTCCAATTGGAAACAGTGTCTTAGAAATCGCTTTGGAAGATACCTGGCATAAAAAATATGTCTGATCCTTATTCTGATCGACGGCTCTTGTCAGGTATGTAAATCCGTTCTCAGTTGTAACACTGGCATAATGCCCTGTCGCAACCATATCAAAACCTTTTTCCATCGCAAAATGGAAGAAGGAATCAAATTTAATATATTTATTGCATAGAATATCCGGATTGGGTGTTCTTCCCTTTTTATATTCCTCTAAAAAGGAAGTAAAGACATAATCCCAATATTCCTTGATAAAATCAATACGAAGAAGTTCAAGACCGAGATGATCGGCAACTGCCTTGGCATCCATATAGTCCTGTTCCTGTGGGCATGTATCATTTTGAATGGTTGGATTGCCTGCGATATCACCATTGGCAAAGGCATCCCAGTTGCGCATGAAACAACATGTGACATCATACCCTTGTTCTTTAAGTACATAAGCTGCAACAGCAGAATCCACTCCACCTGATAATCCGACAAGAACCTTCATAATCCATACCTCCGTAAAAAATATTATACTTTATATTGAATCGTTTTTTAAGTTTTTCTTGAAATTATTCAAATCTTTGACTATAATAATTAAGCAATGCCCTGGTGGTGAAATTGGTAGACGCAGTGGACTCAAAATCCACCGGTAGCGATACCGTGCCGGTTCGAGTCCGGCCTGGGGCACCATATAGTAAATGGTCATCCGAGCCGATATGGCAAGGTAATTCAACTGGAATTGGATAAGAATTTTGATTGGATTTATAAAGAAATTCGATGTTATAATCGAATAAATTCTAATGTAAAAACGTTTGAAACAAGACTGATTCAGGGAAACAATCCATATGGTTCGGATGGTATTTTAGAGATAAAAAAGCGGGCAAGTTTGGTGACATGAGACGCTTTTTTATTTTGAAATTCCATCTGGTTTTATATAAAAATTTGGACCAATTTTAGCCTGAAATTTAACGCTAAATTTTTTACAAATTTGGTCATTTTTTTTGAAAACTGCCCTTTTCTGGAGTCTAATTTTAGCAAGTTTTTTCCTGATAAGAGACCTGAATTTTGTGAAAAACAATCATCAGATCGGCATGATTTCATGCGGTAAAACATCATACAGAACTGCTAGAGAAGCAAGCGGTTATATTATGCTCTTCTGTTCCAAATTCTATAAAGTCCACTATATACATAAAAAAGATTGTCAAGCAGCTGCCAACAATCTTCAGTCTAACCTATTTTTAGAAATTTCTTAGGAAATGTTATAACTTATCCTTGAAAAATTTCTTCCTTTATCATACCATAAAAGTGTCAAATGGTTAGGTTGGATAACTGTTTGGCGGACATCTATTGGAGGTGCAAGACCAATGGATGTCATTTAATTGGAACATCTGCTGGGACAGATGTTTTTTTTATTTTATATAATCATTATAGCATATTTCCGTTGAATTTAATATCACCTTTTGAATTTTATTTTCACAAGAACTTTTGAAACCATATCATATGTGACGCTGCTTATATAACGGTCAATGAGATTCTTTCTCTCTCTCCATTCCAGGTTGAAGAACTCCCTGGCATCAATCATTTCCAGCACCTTGATTTCATTTTCCAGAGCTGTCCTTTTCTTCTGATATTCCTTCATCGAAAAAAGGTAGATGTCCTCCTGCACCTCCTGACTAAAATACCTATCTGCAAGACCCTGGGCTCTTTCCTCTAGCTGTTCAAGTTCAGCATGAATCAATGATATATCTTCCGTTTTTTCTTCTCTGTTGAGATGCTCAAGAAGTAGAACCGAAACACTGGATAGCAATCTATCCTGGTTGACCCTCCTTCTGCAGGATGGACATACATAATAGAAATACTTGAATGGCTTATTATTTGTTTTCTTGATTGTAGATGACTGCTCACAGAGTTCTCCGCACATGCAGTATACCTTGGAATGGAATAAATACTTATGTCTTTCAGGATCATTGATCTGCCTATGCGTATAAGCGTCCATTGCCATCTCATGCCTTTGTGCATCGATGATTGGTGGGAATATACCTGGATAATCCTTTCCTCTATACTTGAATATTCCAGCGTTAATATCCCTTTTCACCAGATCTTTTATTGAATTCAGACTATTCATATGCAGCTGGTAATTCTCTTCCAGGTAAGTAGATATAGATAAGAGATTTTCTCCTTCCAGGTACAAATCCACTATCTTGTTTACAATTTCCGCTTCCCTTTTATTTACAGATAAATAACCATCCTCATCTTTATCCCATCCAAAAGGGACCCTTGAAAAAGGATACTGATTTTTCGAAGCTTTAGCAGCAAGACCATCAAGTGTCCTTTCAGATATCACATTCTGCTCCCATTCTGCAATTACGCTGAGAATTCCCAGAACCATCTTTCCGTTGGAGGTAGTTATATCTAGCCTATCCATTACGGAAATCAGCTGGCATTTAGCTTCATTTATCATATTAATGATCTTATATGTATCGACAACTCTTCTGGATAGCCTATCCAGCTTATAGATTATGACTCTTTTGACTGCACCTTTTTCTACATCATCCAGCATCTTCTGAAGCATAGGTCGTTTCATGTTTTTAGCAGAGAATCCTTCATCACGATAGATCTTCACCTCTTCTTCGTAGCCATAGAGTTTAATATATTCCCTGCACTTGCTCTCCTGGGCATCAAGCCCATAACCTTCATCAGCCTGCTCCCTTGTGCTTACTCTGCAGTAGCATATGGTGAACTGCTTTGAATCCATAATATCATCCCCTTTAAAGTAAAAAATAATTGCCCTTAATATTTATAATACATATATATGATATATTTTATAATACCTATTCCGCTATAAATGAACAAAAAGTATAAACATTCTAATAATAAGCTATGACACGAGTTTAAACTACGAATAGCGGGCAAAACTAAAGCGACATGAAGTATATATCATCTTTCAAAAGTCCCTCTAAGAACCATCAAAAACGGTCTTAAAAAGGGTTTGCAGTTTTAAAGAAAAAACAATATTAATTGTAAACTGCCATAAAAACATTCTTTCAGCTGCACCTCTCTAAGGGGACCGCCAATTTGGCGATTTGATGAGAATGTGGCATAAATAAGCCTTTATGGATGCCGCCATGATGGCGAGTAGTAGACAAAAATCTACAAATTTGGCGATGTCCATACAGTTTATAAATATTACAATTAAATATAAAATCAATAAGAGAACATAAATACAAGAAAGGGGAAATATTTTCACCCTTTTACTATAAAATGTCATATTTCATTTCTACACTAATATCAGGAGGAATAAATTATGACTGTTCAATTAAAAAGCAGCTGTCTGCAACTGCCGGAAATGGATTTGTTTGCTGAATATTCTACACAGGAATGGACAATTACGCTTGCCGATCCGTTTAATTTCAAAGGTTTTAAGGAAGGAGATCAATTCTACATCAAGCCTGATTTTGATTATGATCCAGGGGAAGCTAACACCCTACATTTATCATTCAAAAGAAAGCATTTTGGATATGTACCCAATTATAATGTCTCCAGATTAAAGGATCTGCACAAAACTGGAACAAAAGTATTCGTTGTAGCTGTTGTAAAGGGGTTTACAAGAATTGGAATACAAATATAATGGTGTCAAAAACAGTAGAAAAGGCAGAGACATCAGCGATAGAGGAAGTGATAGTAGCTGATACCATTTTATACGAATCCAA
>JABUSD010000245.1 GCA_021442845.1 Holdemanella sp. | reverse complement strand
GATTAAAAGGAAGCTATCTGCAGCTGGATAGACAGCGTGGTGGTGGACATAATAAAGGATCAGGTGAAAAACAGATTGAAATTGATACAAGAAATATCACAAAACAGATATCCCAAAGAGAAAAGGAATTAAAGGAATTAGAAAAACAGCGAAGCATCCAGAGAAATAGAAGGAATCAGAGCGGTATTAAAAAAGTAGCGCTTGTTGGCTATACCAATACGGGAAAATCCTCTATTCTAAATCAGGTCATGAAATATTCAAAGAAGGAAGAAAAACTCGTATTCGAAAAGAATATGCTGTTCGCAACACTGACAACCAACACAAGAGAGGTTGTTTTATCAAACAATCATCGCTTTCTGTTATCCGATACAGTCGGTTTTGTATCCAATCTGCCACATGATCTAGTAGAAGCCTTCCATTCAACCTTGGAAGAGGTAAAGGAAGCCGATTTATTGATTCATGTACTGGATGATCATTCGAAAAGAAAGGATATCCAGCTTGAGACAACCAATCAGACTATCGAAACTTTGCAGGCATCCAATATCCCTGTTTTATATGTATACAACAAGCGTGATCTAAGCAATAAACAATATCCACTTGCCTATGAAGATAAGGTATATATCAGTGCAAAGGAAGATGCATCCACCCAGTTTCTATTACATGAAATTGATCGAAGACTGTTTAAGGATATATCGGTTAAGCTATTGATTCCGTATTCAAAAGGAAGTTTAATCAATAAGATGAATAGCTTATATCATGTCCTTTTTCAGGAAAACAGGGAGGATGGCATTTATTTAGAAGTTGAAATGGATGAAAAGGATTTCCATCTTGTAAAAGAATATGCAATTCATGAATTATCTATTGAATAAATGACTTGTAGGCGTTATAATAATTCGGCGTGGATACGCGCAAAAATACGCACATCATGAATTCAATTGCCCGTGCATTTTAGAAATGTTGCGATTGTTAGAAATGATGGAGGAAGAAACGGAAAGGTAGGACTATTATGTCAATTGTATCAATGAGAAAATTATTAGAGAATGGTGTACATTTCGGTCACCAGACTCGCCGCTGGAACCCAAAGATGAAACCATACATCTATACCAGCCGTAACGGAGTTTACATCGTAGACTTAAACCAGACTTTAACACAGATTGAAGATGCTTATATGGAATTAAAAGCAATCTCTGAAAAAGGTGGTAAAGTATTATTCGTAGGAACTAAGAAACAGGCTGCAGACGTTATCGAAGAACAGGCAGTACGTTCAGGATCATTCTACGTTAACAAGCGCTGGTTAGGTGGATTGTTAACAAACTTCCGTACAATTCAGAAACGTGTAAAACGTTTAATTGAAATTGAAGAAATGGAAGCAAGTGGAAAAATCGAAGTTTACACAAAGAAAGAACAGGCTTATTTACGTAAGGAAAAAGCTAAATTAGAAGCTTCATTAGGTGGAATCAAGGAAATGAAGAAATTGCCAGACGCAATCGTTATCGTTGACCCTAAGGAAGAACACAATGCTGTTGCTGAAGCTAAGAAATTAGGAATTCCTGTATTCGCTATGTTAGATACTAACTGCGATCCAAACGATGCTGATTTCCCAATCGCTTCAAATGATGATGCAAACCGTTCAGTTCGTTTAGTCACTACAATCTTAGCCGATGCTATCGTAGATGCTAAAGGTGGATTGTTAGAATTAGCTTACTTAGACGAAACAGAAGATGACGTTACAATGGAAGACGTTATCAAGAATGTAGAAGCGCAGATTGCTGAAAATGAAAGACGTCGTCGTCAGCGCAATGAAGAACGTAGAAAACGTAACTTCGACCGCAAGACTCGCCGTTTCAATGGAAAGCCAGGATTCAAGGCTGAAGAAAAACCTGCTGAAAAAGTAGAAGAAGCTGCAGCTGTTGAAGAAGCTGAATAAGAAATAGGAGGAATTGCACATGGCTATCACTGCTCAACAAGTAAAAGAATTGCGTGAAAGAACTGGCGCAGGAATGATGGATTGCAAAAAGGCACTAACTGCTACAGAAGGTGACATGGATAAGGCAATCGATTGGTTACGTGAAAAAGGTATCGCAAAAGCTGCTAAAAAAGAAGGACGTATCGCTGCTGAAGGTTTAACACGTGTTGCTACTGAAGGAAATACAGCTGTATTATTCGAAGTAAACTCAGAAACAGACTTCGTTGCTAAGAACGAACAGTTCCTTGGATTATTGGATACAATCCAGGCTGCTTTATTAGCTAACAAGCCAGCTGATTTAGATGCAACAAATGCTATCGTTACTGAAAATGGAACAATCGCAGACTTAATCGTAAGCGCTACAGCTACAATCGGAGAAAAGATTTCTTTACGTCGTGTAAAGGTTGTTGAAAAGACAGATGATCAGTTCTTCGGTGCTTATATGCACAATGGTGGAAAGATTTCTGCTTTGGTTGTATTAGGCGGAAAAGAAGATGCTACAGTTGCTAAGAATATCGCAATGCAGATTGCATCCATGAAACCAGAATATGTATCACAGAAAGACATTCCAGCTGCTATCGTTGAAGCTGAAAAAGAATTACAGATGCGTATGATGGAACAGGATCCAAAGCTAGCTGGAAAACCAGAAAAAGTATTAGCTGGAATCCTACAAGGAAAAGTAAGCAAGCACTTCCAGGATGTATGTTTAATGGATCAGGAATACTTCCTTGGTGACAAGCAGAAGGTTTCTCAATTCTTAAAGGAAGTACAGGCTAACGTTGTTTCATTCACTCGTTATGAAACTGGTGAAGGAATTGAAAAACGTGTTGACAACTTCGCTGAAGAAGTAATGGCACAGATTAAAGGGTAATCCTTAAGGACGAAAAATCTTCGTCCTTTTTTTTTGCGTCAAATTAGGTTATAATATGCATGGATTTCTTATAAGGAGATAAACTATATGTACAAAAGAGTATTGCTTAAATTAAGTGGAGAAGCATTGGCTGGAAATGGAAGTGCATTCGATCCTGCTGTTTTAGAACGATTGACAAGAGAAATCAAGGAAATCCAGGAATTGGGTGTTGAACTTGCCATCGTAGTCGGAGGAGGAAACTTCATCCGTGGAAAAGAAATGGCAGCAATCGGAATGAATAGAGCCCAGGCTGATTATATGGGAATGCTTGGTACAGTCATCAATGCCTTGGCTGTGCAGAACGCATTGGAAAAGGAAGGCGTACAGACACGTGTACAGACTGCTGTTGAAATGCAGAAAGTGGCAGAGCCTTTCATTTTAAGAAGAGCAATTCGTCATCTTGAAAAGGGAAGAGTTGTCATCTTTGGAGCAGGAACAGGTTCCCCATATTTCTCTACCGATACAACAGCGGCATTAAGAGCATCTGAAATTGGTGCAGATGTCATTTTGATGGCTAAGAATGGTGTTGATGGTGTCTATGATTGTGATCCTAAGAAAAATCCGAACGCAAAGAAATTTGATCGCTTAGCGTATATGGATGTCTTGAATTTAGGATTACAGGTCATGGATACAACCGCAATCACAATGTGTTTAGATAATAATATCGATCTTGTTGTATTCAATATGAATACAGATGGATCAATTGTACAAGCTGTAAAACAGACAATTAATGGAACAATCATCAGTAAATAAGGAGAAAACTATGTCAGAATATTTAGAAAAAGCAGAAGAGAAGATGATGGGAGTCATCGATAATCTAGAATATAATTTAAAGGCAATCCGTACAGGAAGAGCAAGTGCACAGATGTTAGAGCGCGTTCAGGTGGATTATTATGGAGCTATGACACCAATCAACCAGTTATCACGTGTACAGGTAGTTGAAGGAACACAACTGGTTATCAAACCATATGACAGACAATCAACAAAGGCAATTGCCCATGCGATTGCAGCTGCCAATATCGGATTAAACCCACAGGCAGAAGCTGATATGATCCGTATCAACGTTCCACAATTGACACAGGATCGTCGTAATCAGCTAGCTAAGGAAGCTGCAAAATATGGGGAAGAAGCAAAGGTGAATATCCGTGCCGCAAGACGTGACTGCAACGATGCAATCAAGAAGAATAAGGATATTCCTGAAGATGAAAGAAAATCACTATTAGAGGATTGTCAGGAATTGACAGATCAGTATATTAAGGATATTGACAAAATTGTCGATACAAAGAAAAAAGAGATTTTAGCAGTATAAGACGATAAGCCCAAGGCATTGGGCTTTTTTATGATAGAAAGGGGTTATTTATGAAGAACATACCTCAAACCATTGGAATCATCATGGATGGAAACGGAAGATGGGCCAAAGCCAAAGGGCTTCCAAGAACAGCTGGACATAAGCAGGGGGCAGATACCATTCGAACAGTGGCATTGGCGGCCAATGATCTAGGCGTAAAAAAATTGATTCTCTATGCTTTCTCAACGGAGAACTGGAAACGGCCAGACGATGAGGTAGGCTATCTTTGTAAACTGCCTGGCATCTTTTTTGCCCGCTATATCAAGGAATTGATGGAAAATGGAATCCGTGTTACTTTTGCAGGGGAACTGGAACGGTTCCCAAAGGATACACAGGAAGTCATTCAAAAGGCGGTTCTGCAGACAAAAGATAATCCTGGACTCGAATTATGCATCGCCATCAATTATGGTTCGAGAAGAGAAATTCTTCTTGCGATGCAGAAATATGCCAAAGATGTTGCATCTGGAAATAGAGAAAATGATATTACGGAGGAAGAAGTATCGAATTATCTATTTGTGAAGGAAGATGTGGATTTGATGATTCGTACAAGTGGAGAACTTAGAATCTCCAATTATCTATTATGGCAGATAGCCTATGCAGAACTTATCTTTACACCTGTTGCATGGCCTGATTTTGACAGGGAATGCCTAGAGCAATGCATAGAAGAATATAACCGGCGAGATCGCCGCTATGGAGGGTTGACAAAATGAACAAGGTCTGGAATGAAAAGACAAAACAGCGCATTATAACCGCAATTGCCATTGTTATGGTTGTGTTTATACCCGTATACTTTGGGGGATACTTTTTAGAGGTTCTGGGATTGTTTATTGTGGCAACATCTGCTTATGAATGGATGCGGGTACAAAAGAATTTCACAACATGGCCATCGTTTGTCATGCCAATGATTGCTATTTTTGTAGCCTTGACTCGTGTTGTGCCATCCAATCTGATCTATGCCTATATGCTTTTCTGCATTATCGTCATATGGGCAATTCCTGTATTTACAGAAAGATTGACAATCGCAAATGCCTTCTGGTGCATTGCCTATTTCATCATCTTCTCGATGATTTATCAGAATCTGATTATTTTTGCTGGTAACCAGAGATATTTATGGACGATTATTCTGGCAACTTATGGTTCAGATACAGGGGCTTATTTTGTTGGAAGCAAATTTGGAAAGAATAAGATGAACCCGAGAATTTCACCAAACAAGAGCTGGGAAGGATTTTTTGGCGGATGCGCTGCTGGTTTTCTAATCAGTTTGCTTGTTTCGATGTTCTATATTGGAAAAGTGAATTTTTTGTTGAATCTGATGATCTGCATTACGGCACCAGCCACTGCAGAATTAGGTGATCTTTGTTTCTCAGCTATCAAGCGTGAAGCAGGCATCAAGGATTTCTCAAAAATACTTCCAGGACACGGTGGTATTCTGGATCGTACGGATTCCTTATTGATGAATTTCATGGTATTTGGAATCCTATATGCAATTATTATGTAAGAGGTTAACTTTATGAGCAGTATAATTGGAATTATCGCATTTCTTTTTATGCTGAGTTTCATCGTCGTTATTCATGAACTGGGCCACTTTTTAGTGGCTCGCTATTTTGGTGTCTACTGTCATGAGTTTTCGATTGGAATGGGACCGGCAATCTATCAGAAAAAAGGCGAAATGACTACATTTTCCATTCGTGCTATCCCCTTTGGAGGATATGTCATGATGGCAGGTGAAAATGATGGTTCACAGGATGAAGAGGAAGGCTGGCTAAAGGATGTACCAGAAGAACAGCGACTGTATGCAAAGTCGACATGGAAACAGATTTTAATCCTTGCTGCAGGGGTATTTATGAATATCCTTATCGCATGGGTTATCTTTGTCGGACTTACAATGTATAGAGGCTATGTAACAGGGGATCCCCTTCCGGTTGTATATGAAGTTGTCGAAAACTCACCAGCCCAAGCGGCTGGATTAAAGCCGGATGATACAATCATCGCATTGGAAGCGGATGGAGAAAAGGTCATACTGGATGATCAGAATGACATGTCTGAATTCATTCAATATCACCATAATGAAGTGGATGTGACCGTTGAAAGAGATGGAAAACAATTTCATACGAAATTGACGCCTGCCTATGACGAAGAGATGCAAGGCTATCTCATTGGAATTACATCGCTTGTAGATGTAAAGGAAATCAAATGGTATGAAGCCTTTAAATATGGTACAAAGGATCTGATTGATACGACAGCTACAATCTATCGTTCCTTTGCGATGCTATTTAGAGGAAAGGGATTGGAAAATCTATCCGGACCCGCTGGTATCTATAGCGTTACCACAAAGACAGTATCCTATGGATTGTCATCCTATATTGCCTTGATTGGGATTATTTCCTTGAATATTGGTATATTCAATTTAATTCCAATTCCAGCATTGGATGGAGGTCGCATATTCATTTTGTTGATTGAAAAATTACTTGGAAGAAAGGTAAACCAGAAGTTTGTTGAAAAAATCATCATCGGAAGCTTTATCCTTCTAATCGGACTTCTAGTGTTTGCGACATATAACGATCTTGTGCGAATGTTCTTTAAATAAGGAAAAAACGTGGAGTATTTAAGCCTGTATTATTGACTTTACGATTTTCATTGTTTATAATGTCAAGTGCGACATGAGGTGAAGGCAGTGAGATATACTAAAAATGACTTCTTAAACGCAGAGAATAAAACTATCACAATTGATGAGTGGATTGCGATAGAAGAAAACGATCTCCTTCATCATACGCAAGTCAAGTCCATTCCAGAGGTACATATTGTTGGTACCCTACAGTTTGACGGAAACACTTTGGTCTTCTCAAATTTGGAATTGGACGGTGTTATGATCGTTTTAGATTCCATTTCATTGGAAGATATAGAAGTGGCATTTGACACAACGTCGCAGGAAACATACTCGTTTAAACCACTGGAAGATAATGGTGACGAGGATATTATTGTGGTTAAAAAGGATATCGTTGATATCAAACCGGAGATATTCCAGGCAATTCTATATGAAGCGCCTATGAGTATCACAAGGGTGCCAAGAGACCAGTATCCAAAAGGAGATGGCTGGCAATTGATATCCGATCAGGACCCGAAGGAAGCTCCTATCGATCCGCGATGGGAAAAGTTAAGTGAATTCAAACTGGATGATGAGGACTAGGAGGTGCTAGCATGGCTGTTCAACAAAGAAGAGGATCAAAGACACGTAAGGCAAAACGTAGAACTCACTACAAATTAGTAAAACCAACGTTGACTCGTTGCCCTAACTGTGGTGAATACAAGCTTACTCACAAAATGTGTTCTTGTGGTGAATACAACGGCAGAACAGTTGTTGAAAAATAACCAGTATAACTGGTTTTTTTTATGCCTAAAAGACGTCAAATGTGGACTTTAAATATTTTTTAATGTATAATACTTGTGGTTTTTTACCGTATTTTAGACAGGGAGGAAATACACATGGTAGGTATTATCTTGTCTGGGATAGCAGGTCTTGTCATTGGAATTATCTTCATGGTTGGATATTCTAAAGCAGGTTTAAATAAGAATCAGCAATTAGCCGAGCAGATTATCAAGGACGCTGAAAATGAAGCAGAGGCTAAAGTAAAACAGGCTGTATTGGATGGAAAAACACAGGCACACGATATACGTGTTGAAGCTGAAAAAGAAATTAAAGAACGCAAGCAGGAAGCTATGGAATTTGAAAACAAGTTGCTTCGTAGAGAAGACAATTTGAATTTTCGTGATGAAGCTTTAACGCAGAAAGAACGCCAGGTGAATGAGAAGTTACAGAAAGCCACTGACAAACTGTCATCTTTAGACGCAAAGGAAAAGAAGCTGCAGGAACAGATTGATCAACAGATTATTGTCTTAGAAGGTGTAGCTAAAATGTCTAGCCAGGATGCTAGAAAAGAATTATTTGCGGTTGTTGAAAAGAAAATGGAACATGAAACAATCGCTTATATCAAAGAAAAAGAAGAAGAAGCAAAAGCAAGTGCAAAGGAAAAATCACAGGAAATTATCGCTTTAGCCATTGAAAGAATGTCGCAGCAGGAAACACAGGAACGTACAGTTAGCGTTGTATCGCTTCCAAGTGAAGAAATGAAGGGACGTATCATTGGACGTGAAGGAAGAAATATCCGTAGTTTTGAACAGGCAACAGGCGTTGAATTAAATATTGATGATACACCAGATGTAATCACAATCACATGCTTCAACCCAGTACGAAGAGAAGTTGCTCGTTTAGCGCTAGAACATTTGATTCGTGATGGACGTATCCAGCCAGGACGTATCGAAGAAGTCGTTAAGAAATACCAGGCAGAAATTGAAACGGAAATCCAGAAAGCTGGAGAAGAAGCCATCTTCAAACTGGGAATTGGACGTATTGACCGTGATAT
>JABUSD010000217.1 GCA_021442845.1 Holdemanella sp. | reverse complement strand
ATATCATATACTTTTCTATCCTTGAATTCCTGTGACTTACCATCATTCCAGTTCTGAACTGGGCGATAGTATCCCGTAATACGACTATATACTTCTGTCTTATTTCCACAGATTGGACATGTATAAACTTCACCTGTGATATATCCATGATCCTTACATACAGAATATGTTGGTGACATTGTGTAATATGGAAGTCTATAGTTTTCTGCAATCTTACGAACAAGTGTTGCTGCTTCCTTCCAAGAACCTAACTTTTCACCAAGGAAAGCATGGAATACAGTACCTGATGTATAAAGTGTCTGTAATTCATCCTGTACATCTAAAGCTGTAAAGATATCTTCTGTATATCCTACAGGTAAGTGAGATGAGTTTGTATAATATGGCGTTCCATTTTCATTGGCAGTAATAATTTCAGGGAAATCTTCCTTATCGTGTTTTGCGAAACGATATGTTGTTGATTCAGCTGGTGTTGCTTCAAGGTTATATAGATCTCCATATTCTTCCTGGTAATCTGACAATCTTTCACGCATGTGATTTAATACTTCAATGGCGAAATCCTGTGTTTCTCGATGTGTTAAATCCTTACGCAACCATTTTGCGTTCAATCCAACTTCATTCATACCAATCAATCCGATTGTAGAGAAGTGGTTATTGAATGTTCCTAGGTAACGTTTTGTATATGGATACAATCCAGAATCAAGAAGCTTTGTGATAACCGTACGTTTTGTCTTTAAGCTTCGAGCTGAAATATCCATCAAGTAATCCAATTCCTTATAGAATGCTTCCTTATCTTCAGCAAGGTAAGCAATTCTTGGCAAGTTGATTGTAACAACACCAACAGATCCTGTTGATTCACCACTTCCAAAATATCCTCCTGATTTCTTACGAAGTTCACGAAGGTCTAGACGAAGTCTACAGCACATAGAACGCACATCGTTTGGTTCCATATCCGAATTAATATAATTTGAGAAATAAGGTGTTCCATATTTCGCTGTCATTTCAAATAGAAGTTTGTTGTTTTCTGTTTCACCCCAGTTGAAATCCTTTGTGATGGAATATGTTGGAATTGGATACTGGAATCCACGTCCATTTGCATCTCCTTCAATCATGATTTCAATAAATGCCTTATTTACCATATCCATTTCTTTCTGGCAGTCACCATATGTGAAATCCTGTTCTTTTCCACCTACAATTGCTGGTAGATTTTCAAGATCCTTTGGTACTGTCCAGTCTAATGTGATATTTGTAAATGGTGCCTGTGTTCCCCAGCGAGATGGTGTGTTAACACCATAAATGAATGACTGAATACATTGTTTAACTTCTCTTTGTGTCAAGTTATCAATCTTAACGAATGGTGCAAGATATGTATCAAATGATGAGAATGCCTGTGCTCCTGCCCATTCATTCTGCATAATACCTAAGAAGTTAACCATCTGGTTACATAATGTTGAAAGGTGAGCTGGTGGTGCCGATGTAATCTTTCCAGGAACTCCTCCAAGTCCTTCCTGAATCAGCTGTTTCAAACTCCATCCTGCACAATATCCTGTCAACATGCTTAAGTCGTGGATATGGATAGCTGCACTTCTGTGTGCATCAGCAATTTCCTGATCATAAATTTCACTTAACCAGTAGTTTGCAGTAATTGCACCTGAGTTGGATAAAATTAATCCTCCAACACTATATGTAACGGTTGAGTTTTCCTTAACACGCCAGTCGTTGATCTTTAAATAATTATCGACAATGTCCTTGTAGCTTAACATAGCACTGTTGACATTACGTACTTTTTCTCTTTGTTTACGGTAAAGGATATATGCCTTAGCTACATCTGTATATCCTGCTTCTGATAGAATCTTTTCAGCACTGTCCTGGATTTCTTCGACTGTAATTAAGTCATTCTTGATTTTTGGTTCAAAGTCTGATGTTACACGAAGTGCAAGCATATCAATTACAGATGGATGGCTGTTTTTATCACAGGCTTTGAATGCTTTCTGAAGTGCTGCACTGATTTTAGAGACATCAAATTCAACTTCAACACCGTCACGTTTTACTACACGATACATATTTTTCCCTCCTTAGTGTCTTTATTTTTAAACGTTTTTTTCTAAAACTATTTATATTTTTTTGTTACCATGAGAAATGATATCATATAAAACTATAAAATCATACTTAATTGACCAAAAAAATTTTAAGTAATTTCTTATCTATTTTTATAATATTTAACTAAACATTATCTATGTCAATAATAATAAAAACAGGCTTTTTTTATATTTTTAAAAGTCTGTTTTCTTTGTTTATCCCCTTATTTCAATGTGTTGAACATATGGTTCAACGATTTTTGCCAGTTTTTCCATCTCTTCCTTATCATAGGCAGATAGACCACTGAACATGACTTTATCACGATCGACAAATGTCTGTAAATAGTATTTTTGTGCACCCTGAATCCATGGTCCAATTTCCTTGAAGGAATCTTCATCATGAAGTTCTTTCACAACAGTTGTTCTAAATTCATATTCTACTTTCCCCTGCAGTAGAAATTCCTTGCTCTCCATTACCTTTGATAGATCAAATGTCTTTAGTCCAATGGTAGGTGCATATCGATCTGGACTGTTCTTAATATCCATTGCGACATAATCCACAAGTCCCTTTTCAACAATTCGTTTTAATACATCTGGATGATTTCCATTTGTATCCAGTTTAATCAGATATCCAAGTGCTTTAATACTTGTTAGAAGCTCTTCAATATCATTTCTTAGAAGTGGTTCCCCACCAGTAATGGCAACCCCTTCCAATAAGTTCTTTCTTTTTTCAAGGAACTGCAACAATTCCTTTTCATCAAGTAGAGCTTCTGCTTCCATAGATAGAATATCAGAATTATGACAGAATGGACAGCGATAATCGCATCCACCTAAAAAAACAGTGCAAGCGACCTTTCCTGGAAAGTCAAGCAATGTCATTTTCTGTAATCCTTGTATTTTCATGATATCCTCCTTTACACCGTTGTCAATATATTTAAATTTCGAATTTCATTATCAGCAATGTAATCATTAACAGAATAGGCATGTTTTTCTAAATCACCACAGATTGCCTTTGTGATATCACGATCCTGTAAATCTTCAATCATCCAGGATGCGATTTCTTCAATATATATATATTTCTGTTCTGCTACCTTTGCATCACTATGATCAGCCATTAAGATATATGATAAACGTTTATATAATTCTTCAGTAAATAGTAATTGTCGAAGAGCTCTAAAGCTCCATTTATAATATGGCATATAACGTCCCTGTAATAGGAAAGTCGCCTTCATTGTCGCATTGACAAACTCATTGCAGGCAAGCTGGGCTGCTTCCGGTTCGTTGTGGCTCAAACATCGATTGAAATTGTATTGCCCGGATTGTGCCATAATCAACAGATTGCCTGCCAATCGCTTCAACATGATATCCTCTGGATATTCCATCAGGCGTTCTCTGATTGCGGAAAACTCACCGTATCCATCATAGAAAATTTCTCCATTGACAGCTTCTGCCAAGGCATAATCAGGAATCTCTAACCATTGCTGGATGGTTAGATTTCCATCCTTTGCACCGACTGCCTTTTCAAAGAATTCGGATGTACGGATAACGCCATTGCGATCGCCTCCTACAGGCGATACCTGCTGACGTTTAATCCCTTTATATTCCTTCGGTAATTTCGCATAGGCTCTTTCCAGCTGAAAGGCCTTTTTGCGATCAATTACATCTTCATCTGGAATAAAGATACAGAATCCTGGTTCATAATCATGATCTTTGGATATCTCATCATCAAAGCCATATCGTTCAGAACCGCTTCCTACAAAGCCAACCGCAATATAGGGTAATAAATCTGGGAAATCCTTTTCCAGCATCGGTTTTCCAAATTCTTCATAATAGCCTCTAGACAGTTCGATTCCGTTCATATATTTCCCTCGCTCTATTTTTTAGATCGTTTTCAATAAGGAAGTAGCCATAATATCCAAATACAGGTGCACATTTCTCACAGACAAAGGCATAATATCCATTTCTTGGTATTGATTTTGTATTCAATAATTTCTCTGCCTTTGTAATATATGCATCCATTTTTTCTTCTGCTTGTTCATGACCTTGTTTTGCTACAGCTAAATCAATCAGATTCAAATAGGTAATCGCAACTTCTAATTCACCGTTTTCCTGTTTTTTCATGATTTCAATCGCCTTAAAGTAATACGCTTCCGCTTCTTCATATTCACCTATTTCACATAAGGCAAGTGCCATATTATTATACAAAGCACCCAGTCTTCCATCATCCTCTGTTAAAGTCTTTTCATATACTTCCTGTGCCTTGCGATATAATGGCATAGCCTTATCTGGTTTATGAAACGATTTATATCCCGTTGCGGCATTAACCATCGTTGTTCCATATGTAATAGTATCCTGTAAATCTAGCCATACAACCAATTTTAAAGCTTCATTGATGGATTCATAACATTCCTTTTCTTTTCCAATCTTGCGATATAAGCCAATCTGTTCATTGGCAACCGTTAATTTACCATGATAGTCTTTTAGACTTTCCGCTTCATTGTTCCAATATTTTAAGTGTCTTTCAGCAGATGCATAATCGTTTTTATCAAGATAGGCATCCAGTGTATTGATCATTCGTCTTGTATTGATACGCTCATTTCCCTGGTTCATATCTAAAGGGCAACAAGGTTCCTGATAATCTTCCTTCTTTAGAAAATCACTCATATATACTACCTTCCTAAATGTTTATTCTTTTAAATTATATCATGGACTATTCTATAAGACCATTGAGAGGCTCAGACACTTACCACCATATACTTTGATACTTTTCTGCATTGTTTTGATTGACCGTTTCACCTATCTTTGGTGTAAGCACTTGGAGATCGTCTTTGGCTGCCTTTGTGAATCGTTCAATCGGATCATACCAGGCATGCGTAGACAGCACAAAGCCACCCCAATGCACCGGTAAAACCCATTTAGTCTGTACATCCATACTTGCCTGTACACTTTCTTCTGGTGTCATATGGCAATATGGCCAGCGCTTATTATACTGTCCATTTTCCATAATAGCCAGATCCATAGGACCCAATCTTTCATAGATATCTTTAAAGAAATCACCATATCCAGTATCCCCGGAATAATAGATCTGCTGATTATTTGCCTTAAATACATAACCACACCATAAAGTGCTATCCCGATTCCATAAGAAGCGCCCAGAAAAATGCTGTCCTGGTGTTGATGTGATAGAAATACCTTCTATACTATTATGTTCCCACCATGCAAAAGTATGAATCTTATCTGGGTTGATTCCCCATCGAATCAGATGGTTATCTACACCTAATGGAACACAATAAGCTTTTACACGATTATCTAGTTTAGTTATCGTATTATAATCCATATGATCATAATGGTCATGGGATAACACAAGAATATCGATATCGGGTATATCTTCTATATTCATTGGCACATCTGCCATGCGACCTGGTCCTATACCGTTGAATGGAGAGGAACATGAACTTAATACTGGATCAATGAATATCTTCTTCCCACCAAATTGTAGAAGTACACTTGAATGTCCAAACCATGTTAGCTGCCATTCATTTTCATCTGCTTCTTCTAATTTTGATAGTTTCTGTATAGGTAATCCGTTTGCTGGTTTTGTTTCTTTGGATGTTTCATCTGTCTTTTCTTTGTTTGACATCAATTTAAATTCTGTTAATGGATGAAATTTTCCATCATAATAATTTGTTGTTCGTTTGGCATACTCCTCTTTCTGTTTTGCACTTGGATTGGATCCAAACGGTTTCCAAAAGAATAAAAATAGAATTATTAATGTTAGTATGATTCCTATAATCAATATTACTTTTACAATCTTTGTCATAGTCTATATTATAGACTAAATGCCATTGAATGAAAATAAATCCGATGTTTATTGCCAACATCGGATTTCTATCTAAATTATTAATATGTATATTTTCTTTTCATCAATATATGAAGCTGATGTTTACATAAGCTTTTATTATCTATTAACGGAAAATAAGACTTAGAATAAAGATTACAATGATTGAAGCCACACCTTCACAGAAAGTAGCGACTGTCTGTGTCTTATATCCATCTTCCACACTCATACCGCCAAAGTTTGTGACAACCCAGAAATAGGAGTCGTTGGCATGCGATACAGTCATTGCACCTGCTCCAATTGCCATAACGGTTAATGCACTTAATACTGGAGATGCCAATCCTAATGTTTCCATCAATGGTGCCATGATTCCCGCTGTTGTTGTTAGGGCAACTGTAGAAGATCCCTGTGCTGTCTTTAAGATAGCAGCCAATAAGAATGGGAAGAAGATTCCAATTGCTTGTAAGCTTGTTGCGTTTGCCTTGATAAAGTTTACGATATCTGTACTTGAAATAACTTTTCCTAATACATTTCCTGCAGCGGTTACAAATAGGATTGGTCCTACTGTCTTTAATGTATCATTTGTCAAATCATAGAACTTGTCCATCTTACCTGCTGTTGCCAATTGGGCAATCGCAAAGATTGTACCAACAGCCAATGCGATAATTGGTGTACCAAAGAAAGTTAATACATCTTTTGCTGTTCCTGTCATACCAACAGCACTGGCGATGCTTGATGCTGCCATTAATAGAATTGGAACAAGAATTGGTGCCAATGAACTAAATCCACTTGGTAAAGTACCATACGATGCCTTTAATTCTTCATATGTCTGCATGATTTCTCCATCAACTGGTTCTTCATCCGTAGATTTAACTTTCTTACCAATATATTTTGCATAGAAGTAAGCAGCTGCCAATGCTGGAATGGATACGATTGCTCCCATTCCCATAACTAACAATAAGTTATTTCCAACACCTAATGTCTGTGCGGCAGCGATTGGTCCTGGTGTTGGTGGAATAAATACGTGTGATGCATATAAACCAGCGGATAGACAAACTGTCATCGCAACGCTGGAAGCTCCTGTTCTTTTCGCAATGGCTTTACGAATTGGGTTCAAAATAACAAATCCTGAATCACAGAATACAGGAATGGATACAACCCAACCCATTAATTCAATGGCTAATTCTGGATGCTTTTCCCCAACCAATCCAACAACGATATCGGCTAATTTTAAAGCTGCTCCTGTGTTTTCAAGAATAGATCCAATCAATGCACCTAAAATAATCACAATACCGATGCTTGTGAAAGTCCCTGAGAATCCTGCACCAATGACATTGGCAATTCCCGAAACAGTTGTTCCATCTTCCAATACTTTGTCAACAAGGGGAATTCCTCCAATCAATCCAAACACAAGAGACACTGTCATAATGGAAATGAATGGGTGAATCTTGAACTTGGAAATCATTACAATCATAACGACAATCGCAAGTACAAATACAATAATCAATGGTAAACCTGTCATACTCTTCTCTCCTTTATAATTTTATAATAAACGGAATACCTGTTCCGCTGTATCTCTAACATTAGCATAGGCATTTTCTGGATTCATTGCCTCTTCTAAAGTACATACACCTCGTACAACTGGGAAGAAAGCATCAATACCTGCCTGATTGCAGGCTCTTGCTTCTTTTGTCACACTGCCTGCAAAAGCCAATACTTTTGCACCGTATTTCTTAGCTAGTTTTGCTACACCAACTGGTGCTTTTCCCATCGCTGTCTGGAAATCAAGACGTCCTTCACCAGTAATGACAATATCTGCACCGTTCATATCCGCTTCCAGTTTGACAGCGTCCAGACACAAGTCGATACCTGGTGTTAATTGTCCATTCAAATAGCACTTGAACGCAAATCCCAATCCACCGGCTGCGCCAACCCCTGGATATGTGCTGTAATCTGTTCCCAAATAGTCGGCTGTGGCCTTTGCATAGTTTCCCATCGCCTCATCCAACGCCTGCTTATAGCTATCCTTAACGCCTTTTTGCGGCCCATATACATATGTACTACCATTTGGTCCACACAATGGGTTGTTTACATCACAGGCTACGCGGATTGTACATTCTTTTATGATTGGATTTACCTTTGTATCATCCACTTTTACAATCTTTCCTAAAGCCTGTCCACCTTCTCCAACTGGATTTCCATCCTGGTCTAAGAAGGCATAGCCTAATGCCTGCAGCATACCAATGCCACCATCGTTTGTTGCGGAACCTCCAATACCGATGATGAAGTTTCGAATGCCTTTATTCATGGCATCCTGAATCATTTCTCCTACTCCATATGTAGAAGCGACCAATGGATCCTTTTCATGATCTGGAACCAATGTAATTCCTGCACAGGAAGCCATTTCCATTACAGCTGTATTGGTCTCTGGCAGATATCCATAATAACAATCCACTGGTTTACCCATAGGTCCTGTAACGGTTAAATCCATTCGTTTTCCGTTTAACCCTTCAATCAATGCATCTGTTGTCCCTTCACCACCATCGGCTAATGGCTTAATGACTACATCTGCATCCTCATGAACAAGCAGGATTCCTTCTTTTAGGGCATTGGCCGCTTCAATCGAAGTAAGACTTCCTTTAAATGAATCAATCGCAATTACTACTTTCATACCTTTCTCCTATCTATATTTTTAAATAGTATACCATTGAATGATTTCTTTATATATAGCAAGCAAATATTAACAAAAACAATTTTTTTATATTTTCCATTTATAAAAAGAACCTGAATTTCTCCAGGTTCTTTACAATGCATACTTATGTAAATATCACGTATCAAGACTGTATA
>JABUSD010000053.1 GCA_021442845.1 Holdemanella sp. | reverse complement strand
AATTGAATGAAGAAGAATTAAAACGATTAAAGGAAAGATAAAAGCTATCTTTCCTTTTTCTCTGGTATAAAGCTATCAAAGATAATGATATCATATCTTTCTTTTGCGATTTTTAGATCTTCTTCACTTCGGATAGTCCATACAGCATGTCGACATGAAAACAGTTTCCTTAATAATGCATAGCCTTTCTGATCATATCCTTTATAATCATAGGAGATGAAATCTGGTTTGGATATAAAATTTGTCAGCATATTGGTAAGGACGAATTTCGTTGAAAAGTTCATTCCATTATCTCTTGTGAAATAATCTTCGGATAATTGTCCTCTTAATATATTCGGTTCATTTTTATAGTACCATTGCAGAAGCTGTGGATTAAAGGATTCTACTACATACTTTCCTTTATATCCTTTCATCATTTCATGGACTTTCTTTGTCGTTTCAATATTTCTTCCTTCCGTTTTGATTTCAACAATCAATGGTACTTTTCCATCTACTACATTTAATACATCTTTAAATAAAGGAATTGTCTGATGGGAATTCTTTAAGTGTAATTTCTGCAAGGCTTCATAGGAACAATCGGTTAACATGCGATCATCGCTACACATTCTTAATAGATTGCCATCATGAAAGACAACCAGCTTGTCATCGGTTGTCATCTGCACATCTAATTCAATACCATATCCTGCATCAACAGCTCTTTGAAATGCATTTAGAGAGTTTTCTGGATATTCCTTTTTATTGTCAAATAATCCTCTATGCGCATATAGATAGGATGTGAAATACGCATAATCTTCATGATTGTATCTTTTCGAATACGGTTTTATCGCATATAACAGAATCAACAATATAAATATCAATAGAACAACAATATAAATCATCTAATCCTCTTCTTTCTTTAAGCATAGTACTCCTTTTTTTATAAAAATGATACTGTTTTAATAATTTGTACAAAATCAAAACACTTTTATAATATAAATTTTCAAATGTGATAGAATAAAAAAGAGGTGAGTTAGATGTTGATGACTATATTGAGTATTCTACTGGGGTATTTACTTGGATCGATTCCTTTTGCCTTAATAATTGGACTTGTGTTTTATAAGACGGATATCCGTAAATTTGGTTCTGGAAATCTAGGAGGAACCAATGCCGGCCGTATCCTTGGAAAGAAAGCCGGGATTGCGGTTATTGTCTGTGATGTGTTAAAGGTTGTACTTGCGGTTGGTCTAGCTTCTTTGATTAGCCAGATTGCTGCCTTTGGATGTGGAGTTGCCTGCTGTGTAGGTCACTGTTATCCAATCTTTGCCCACTTTAAAGGAGGGAAAGCTGTTAGTACTGTCTATGGATTCTTATTATCGTGTTCAATCTTTATCTTCCATAATGCATGGTACTTTGTCCTTCCATTTTTGATGTTCTTCATCGTATTGTACTTATTCAAATTTGTATCGCTTGGTAGTATCTGTGGATGCCTGATGTCAAGCTTACTGATTACTATGACTAAATTTTCATTGAATGCCAATAATATCTTTTTGATTGCAGCATCATGGTTTATGACAATCCTTGTCATTTATAGACATCGAACAAATATTGAAAAGATTAAAACAGGAACGGAAAATAAAATTTCATGGATGTAAAAAATGTCATCTCTTATTTATACAATATAAATAAGAGGTGTTTTTTTATGTTCAATTATATTTATTATGACTATGAAAGTTCCAAGATTGCCTGTGTATATGCCAATCGCAAAGAGTATTTGACATATCCAAGTATTTCATCCTATCTCAATCAGTTATGCATTAAGAACGGTTCTACCCTTAAAGGGCGTACAGAGGCTTTTAAAAAGCTCACAGGGGCTAGAAAGTTTATACCCGTCTTTGTATCGGATGATATCATTTATTTTCCTACAGCTTCTTTAAAAGCGTGTGATTGCTTATGGATACGCTATGAAGCCATTCATCATGTGGAATACAAAGAAAAAACGTGTATTCTCTTCTTTAAAGATGCAACACGTTTATTGTATAAAAATGGAAATCGAATGAAAGGAATCTTTCAATCCATTCAAAGATATAAGTTAATCACAACATGCTAGTATATATCGCTATAGTCATCTTCCAATGTATTCTGCACTAAGATTTCTCTTGGCTTGCTGCCATTGGCTGGACCAACAATACCATCCGCTTCCAGACAGTCAATCAATCGGGCGGCTCGTCCATATCCAATCTGGAAACGTCTCTGGATCAGGGATGTGCTGGCTCGTCTTTGCTGGATGACAAAGCTTTTGACATCGTTGTAGAGTGGATCATTGCTTTCCTGTGATACTGTACCACCCTGGGATGCGATATCTTTTAATGTGATAAAGGCATCATCATAATGCGGCTTAGCCTGGTTCTTGACATATTCAGCAATGCGGTTGACTTCTTCATCCCGGATGAAGACACCCTGGATACGCTGTGGACTGTTCTCTCCATTTGGCAGATATAACATATCCCCATTTCCCAATAGCTTATCTGCACCAGCCTGATCCAGAATGGTTCTTGAATCGATAGCGGAGCTGACCGCAAAGGCGATACGGCTTGGAATATTGGCTTTGATAACACCCGTAATGACATTGACAGATGGTCTTTGCGTCGCAACAATCAGATGAATTCCAGCCGCACGGGCAAGCTGGGTAATTCGCTGGATGCTCGATTCCACTTCTTTGGCAGCCACTAACATCAAATCCGCTAACTCATCAATAATCACAACGATTCGTGGTAGTGGTTTCAAGTTCTGATCTGGATTATTTTGAAGATATGTATTATAGCCATCGATATTTCGAACCCCAAGCTCTCCAAACTTTTCATAACGCTTATCCATCATCTCCACAACAACCTTTAAGGCTTTATTAGCCATATCGGCATCGGTAATGACAGGTGCCAATAGATGTGGTACATCATTATATGGAGTAAATTCAACCTTCTTTGGATCAACTAAAATTAACTTCAATTCATCCGGTCTTGTTCGAAGTAAGAAGGAGCAGATGATGGAATTGACACATACCGATTTACCGGAACCTGTAGCACCGGCAATCAGAAGGTGTGGCATCTTATCCATACGGGCAAAGATCGAATATCCATCTAAATCTCTTCCTAAGACAAATAATAGTTTATCATTCTTTCCGTTTTCTGGTATTGTATCCATCAGTTCGCGCATCTGCACATTGACCTTTTCAGAATTCGGAATTTCAATTCCGACGGCACTCTTTCCTGGGATTGGTGCTTCAATGCGAAGTTCTCTGGCAGCTAGTGCATATTTGATATCATCCTGTAAATTGGAAATACGGCTTACACGAACTCCCATGGCAGGCTTGATTTCAAAACGCGTTACCGATGGTCCGATATGAACATCGGATAATTTAGCTTCAATACCAAATTCATTTAACACTTCAATCAGCTGTACACCCTTTGACTTGGCATTCTGGGCATTGGAACCATTCTGTCTTCCCTTTCTTGATACGCTTTCAAGCAAGGATAAACGCGGCAATTGATAATTCTCATAATTATCCGCTCGTGTATCAACATAGGTAGCCGGTTTCGATTTATCTTTTACCACTTCCACTTTTTCAACAGCTGGTTTTACTACCTCTGGTTTTGTTTCCTTTGGTTTCTGTTGTACATTTCTTTTTCTTTCTGCTTTCTTTTGTGATGAAGATGGATCAACATTGATAAAGATGGAATCTTTACTTTGTGTTAAACTGTTATTTGTAGCTTTTTCACTATAGGAAAAACGCTTATCACAGATATCATCTACATCACGGAAAATCGATGATTTTTCAAATTTATCAGAATAAGAACCTGAATAGTCTTCTTCTATATCATTGGTATAACGAGGCTGTTTTCCTCTACTTCCACCAGAATAAACATCCTCTTCATTCATGAAAATTGATTGTTTACGCTTTGGAGCTGTTTTACCAAAATAAGAATCCATATAGTCTTCTTCATCATAGTTATTGCGATTTGATTTTCCTTTGTTTCGTTCAAAGTAATCATCTTTATCATTCTGGATATAGAGATTTGGTTTTACTTCTTTATGCTTAAAGGTATCCTCTTCTTTTACATATTCTTTATATTTCTGTTGTTCTTCCTTGCGTATTTTACGCTCTTCGTTTGCTTCTTTGATGATATCCTTTCCATCATTGAAGAATTTCAGGATATATTCAGAGCCTAATAATAGAACACCTGCCACAAAAAACAATCCAACGAAAAGATAGGCACCTACATAATTGAACAGGAACCCAAAAATTGCTAGCAGGATTGCCCCTATCAATCCTCCTTGTGTAACATACTCTCCTGTCCATATATCCCATGTGTTGGAAAGCACTGTGCCAATTGCGGATGTGCATGCCTCTGGTCTCGTTTCCAGAGCGGATTGCAGAAGCAACCATGCCAGAATTAGACATAGGATTCCTATTGGATATCTAGGCTCTATATCTGGCAATTTTCTTGCGATGAGTAGGTATATACCCAACACAATTAAACCAACCAGTAATACAGAGGCAAAGTTTCCTACAAAGAAAGAGTAGAAATTGAATAGAAATCTTCCTGCAATTCCTACTTTAAAAAGGGCAAGAACAGCAACTACGATTAAACAAAGAAACAAACAGATTCGAAACCAATCTGTTTGTATCCAACTTGTCTGTTCTTTCTTTTTGGTTGTGTTTTTTCTTTTTGTTGTCTTTTTGGCTGTGGTTTTTCCTTTTGTTGTCGTTTTGGCTTTAGCCATTTTCACCACCCCTTTTTTATGAATTTGAACTTGTATTTATCTCTAAGATAACCGGTAAGATCATTGGTCTTTTAGCGATTGTCTTTACCAGATAGCGGCTGACTCTTTCACGGATGACCTGTCTTGTTTCCACATTGTCATAGACGCGATTACGGACATCCTCTTCAATTGTCTCTTCCATAATCTTGGCAACATCCCCGGTAATATATTCGGCATCCTTCAGATAAACCAGTCCTCTTGTCTGGATATCCGGTCCATTGATGATTTTCTTTGTGCGGGAATCAATTCCAATCGCAAGGATGATTACACCATCTGTAGATAGGATTTCACGATCCCTTAATACAACTCCGGCAACATCCCATTTTTCTTTTCCATCAATCAGTGTATCATACAATTCCAATTCCTTCTCACATGATACTAATTCTCCATGCTCAAAGGTTGCGACTTGTCCATTATCTAAAATGACAATCTTATCATCATCATATCCCATAGAGGAACCTATCTCTGCATTCATCACAAGCTTGCGGTATTCTCCCTTAATTGGAATATAATACTTTGGACGTGTCATGAAAATCATCATCTTTAAATCTTCTCTGGCTGGATGCATTGAATTTGTACCCTTATCCAGAGCGATGATTTCTCCTTCTTCCTTATAGATGTCATTTTCCATCCGCTTGAAATCTCTATCTGTTCCTGCTAATACAGGGTTTGCCATACAGATGATGTCATCTTTTCTGAACTCGATATCATCGACTTCATTGTTACAGATATTGCTCATTAATTTAATCAATGTCTTTCCTGTTTCAGTGATAATGATGACAACATTCTTATCGGATGGATCATACATATCCGGATCCAGGAAATAGTCCCGATAGATTCGTGGAATATCATAATCCACCTTTTCAAGGCGAGCAACCAGTTCTCTTGCTTCCTCGGTATAAAGAACAATCTTACGATTGTATTTGATGCATTGCTCAATGACTTCCTGAATCCAGTAGACGCTTTGTGTATATAAGCTGATAAAGATGCGTTTTCCCTGATTCAGTTCCAATACTTTTGTGAACTTCTCTCTTAGACGATGATCAGGCGATGTATGTCCAGAACGGTCGGCTCCCTTGCTGTCTGTCAATAAGGCAAGCACACCGTCTGTTCGCAATTCGCCAAAGGTTGTCAAATCCCCTCTATAACGGTCTGATAATACATCATAATCCTCTATGAACTCACCGGAATAGACAACATATCCCTGTTTTGTTTCTATCGCAAGTCCAAATGTTCCTGGACATGTATGGGTAACTGGGAAAAAGATAACCTTTCTTCCACCAATAATCAATTCATCATGTCGATCCACATAATGCAGACGAATACCTCTAATTCCTTCTTCTGCAATCATCTTTTCAATAAACATCATTGTAAATGGTGATGCATATACATCCACATGAATCTGCTTTAACAGATAGGATAAAGATCCCATAACATCATCATGGGCATGGGTAATGAAAACACCAGCAATGCGGGATTTATTTTCAATTAAATAGGAAAAGTCTGGAATGATGAATTCAATACCCAACGATTCCTTTGCATCTGGATATTTCATACCTGCTTCAATGACGTAGATCTGATCCCCTACTTCAATACAGGTCATGTTCTTTCCATCTTCATCCAAACCACCTAGCGAGAAAATTCTGATTTTACCACTCATTGAAGTCCCCTCCTTTTCAAGTCAACTTTTATTTATTATATCACATTAAATGGCTCTTCCATCCAATGAGAATGTTTTTCCTGTTTCAATATATACATCCACAAATGTTCCTGGTTCGATATTCTCTCCAGTAAAGTTAACCAGCTTATTTGTATCAGTATAACCTGAATATGTATGGCTATCTTTCTTGGATGCTCCATCCACTAAAACAGTAACCACTTTCCCTTCATATGCCTTATTCTTTTCAAGGGCAAAGGAATTCCATAGTTTATTTAATGTCTGTAAGCGATCCTTCTTTGTTTCTAAACTGATTTCATCTTCCATAACAGCCGCTGGTGTACCTGGTCGTTTGGAATAGATGAATGTAAAGCAGTTATCATATTTACAGTGTCTTACCACATCTAAAGTCTGTTCAAACTGTTCATCGCTTTCATTTGGAAATCCGACAATGATATCGGTGCTGACGGCACAGCGATCAATCTTCTGAACAATCTTATCATAAAGCGCAATGTATTCTTCCTTTGTATAGCGACGTCCCATAAGCTTTAGAATCGCTGAATCTCCAGATTGCAGCGGTAAATGGATGAATGGCATGATATTATCATATTTGGCAATGACATCCAGCATTTCATCGCTGAAATCCCATGGGTGTGATGTCGTAAAGCGTACACGAGGAATACCTATCTTGGCTACCTCTTCTAAAAGTGTTGCGAAATCATAATGATCATCAATGTCTTTTCCATAGGCATTGACATTCTGCCCTAGAAGAGTCACTTCTTTATAGCCCTGCTGATACAATTCCTTGACTTCATCTAGAATCTGGTCCATATAGCGTGAACGCTGTTTTCCGCGTGTATATGGAACAATGCAGTACGTACAGAACTTATCACATCCATACATGATATTCACCCATGCCTTATGGTTTCCAAAGCGGTGAACAGGAAGGTTTTCATAGACTTCCCCTTCTCTGGAATAGATTTTGACAACGCGTTTTTTGCAGATCATTGCATCATATAACATAGAAGGAAGCTGGTGTAGATTATGGGTTCCAAACAATAAGCGGACCTGCGGATATTTTTCAAGAAGTGTTTCTACAAAGCCCTCTTCCTGTGCCATGCAGCCACAGACACCGATGATAATATCTTTATTCTTTACATAGAATCGCTTTACATTTCCGATTTCTCCTAACACCTTTTCCATGGCATTCTGACGGACAGCACATGTATTGATCAGAATTACATCCACATCCTCATAGATATCACTCTGTACAAATCCCATCGCATCCATAATACCAGCTAGTGTCTCGGAATCTCTTTCATTTGCCTGGCATCCATAGGTAGAGATATAGTATTTCTTTCCCTGTCCAAGCCATGACATATTATCAGGAATCACAAAAGAATCGACTCTTTCGATTTCATTCTTAGTACGTTTTTTGGCATCCTTCATATTTGGTAAAGCCCAATCTAATTTAATTTTCATATTCATCCTCCCAAAAAAAAGGCCAAGCTTTTGTGCTTGGCGTGTAAGTCTTTATTATTGTGAGATTGCTCCAACTGGACAAGTTCCAACACAAGCACCACATTCGATGCATGCACCTTCATCAACAGTAGCAACACCATCAACAGCGATAGCACCTACTGGGCATCCACCTGCACAAGCACCACATCCGATGCATGAATCTTTATCAATAATTACAGCCATTTTCTTTTCCTCCTAAGATTTCTATTAATAGTATAAACTTATGAAAGTATCATTTCAAGATAATCTTATCAGTTTTAAGATAAAAATATGTTTGCCCTTTCGGACAAACATATTTACTTAGCAATTTCCTGTGCTCTTACTTCACGAATGACATTGACTTTAATCTGACCTGGATATGTCAATTCAGCTTCAATCTGTTCACGAATCTCACGAGCAATTTTTACACAAGCTAAATCATCAACCTGTTCTGGCTGAACCAATACACGGATTTCACGTCCCGCCTGGATTGCATAAGCGCTTTGTACCCCTTCATGGTTCTGGGCAATCTTTTCAAGATTTTCAAGACGATCGATATAGGCCTGTGCACTTTCCTTACGAGCTCCTGGTCGAGCCGCTGAAATTGTATCGGCTGCGATAACAAGGTGGCTTGTCAAGAATCTAGGTTCGACTTCACCATGGTGTGACTGGATGGCGTTCAAGACAATTTCCTTTTCACCATGTTTCTTACAGAATTTATATCCTAATTCAACATGAGATCCATCCGTTTCAATATTCAATGCCTTACCGATATCATGGAGTAAACCAGCACGCTTAGCCATCTGCTGATTCAATCCAAGTTCAGCAGCCATAGCACCTGCGATATA